>DATLTH010000588.1:0-2998 GCA_035533695.1 Allostellaceae bacterium
CGTCATGGCCGGGCGTGACCCGGCCATCCCCCGAAGCTCCCCTGGGATCCCCGGGTCAAGCCCGGGGATGACGGCAGAAGTGAGGAAGGGGCGAGTGATGGCAATATGATGGGTCGATGACCGACATTTTCGGCGATTTCCGCCGGCTGGTGATTGCCGCGCTCAATGATCTGGCGGCGCAGGGGACGCTGCCGGCCGGCCTCGATTTCGGCCGCGTCGCGGTCGAGCCGCCGCGCGACCCGGCGCACGGCGATCTCGCGACCAACGCCGCGATGGTGCTGGCCGGTGCTGCGAAGCAGAACCCGTTGGCGCTGGCGGAGACGATCGCCGCCGCGCTCGGGCGGCATGAGCTGGCGAGCGGCGATTACCGCGGCTCCGGCTTTACGGTTGAGGTGGCGCGGCCGGGGTTTCTCAACATCCGGCTGGAGCCGGCCGTGTGGCACGCGCAGTTGCGCGCGATCCTCAAGGCCGGCACGGCGTGGGGCGATTCGACGATCGGCGCGGGCGAGAAGGTCAATGTGGAATTCGTCTCGGCGAACCCGACGGGGCCGATGCATGTCGGCCACGGCCGCGGCGCCGTGGTCGGCGACGCCTTGGCCGCGCTCCTCGCCAAGGCCGGGTTTGCGGTGCACCGCGAGTATTACATCAACGACGCCGGCGCCCAGGTCGAGGTGCTGGCGCGCTCGGCTCATCTGCGCTACCGCGAGGCGCTGGGCGAGGATATCGGCGCGATCCCCGAGGGGTTCTATCCCGGCGAGTATCTGGTGGCGACCGGCCGTGCGTTGGCCGAACGCGACGGACGGCGCTGGCTCGATTGCCCCGAGGCCGAGTGGCTTGCGCCGGTGCGTGATGTTGCGGTCGCCGAGATGCTGGCGCTGATCCGCTCGGATCTGAAAGCGCTCGACATTACGTTCGACGCCTTTGTTTCCGAACGCGATCTGGTGGCGAGTGGTGCGGTCGATGCCGCGCTCGCCGCGCTGGAGGGGCGCGGGCTGATCTACGAAGGCGTGCTCGAACCGCCCAAGGGTAAATTGCCCGAGGATTGGGAGCCGCGCCCGCAAACCCTGTTTCGCGCCACCCAATTCGGTGACGAGGTCGACCGGCCCTTAAAGAAATCGGACGGGTCGTGGACCTATTTCGCCGCCGACATCGCCTACCATCACGACAAATTCCGCCGTGGCTTCAAGAATTTGATCGATGTGTGGGGGGCCGACCACGGCGGCTACGTGAAGCGCATGCAGGCCGCGGTCAAGGCGCTGAGCGAGGGCGAAGCGGCGCTCGACGTCAAGCTGACGCAGCTCGTTAACCTGTTCGACCGGGGCGAGCCGGTGCGCATGTCGAAGCGCGCCGGCACCTTCGTCACGTTGCGCGAGGTCGTCGACGAGGTCGGCAAGGACGTTTTTCGTTTCATCATGCTGACGCGAAAGAACGACCAGGCCCTCGACTTCGATTTCGCCAAGGTGACCGAGCAATCGAAGGACAACCCGGTCTTCTATGTGCAATACGCGCACGCCCGCGCCGCCTCGGTGATGCGCCATGCCACCGAGCAACTGATGCCCGAGCATCTCACCGACAAGGCGTTGGTATCGGCCTCGCTCGACCGCCTCGACGATCCGCTCGAACTGGCGCTGGTTCGGCTCTTGGCAGGCTGGCCGCGCATCGTCGAAAGCGCCGCCGAGGCGCACGAGCCGCACCGCCTCGCCTTTTACCTGCAGGACGTGGCGGCGCAATTCCATCTGCTGTGGACCAAGGGCAAGGACGAGGCGACGCTGCGCTTCCTGATTGCGGCGGATGCGGAGCTCACCTGCGCCCGCCTCGCGCTGGTGCGGGCGGTCGCGCTGGTCATCGCCTCGGGGCTCTCGGTCTTCGGCGTCGAACCGGCAGAGGAGATGTAACGATGCGGCAGACGCTCAGCGAGTTCGAGGAGCATGACGAGGGCTTCGGGCTGATGGGCGAGGAGCGCAGGGACGAGTTTGTCCGACCGGACCGGCGACTCCCGGCGCTGCTGCTCGCCGCGGCGGCGATGGCGGTGTTTGCCGGCGGCATCTGGTTCGCCTATGTCGAGGGAACGCATCATCCGGTGGCGACCGGCGCGGGGACGGGAGTTCCGCTGATCCGCGCCGATAACGAACCGACCAAGGTCAAGCCGGACCAGCCGGGGGGCATGAAAATCCCCGACCAGAACGTCTCGATCTATAGCGAGAAGCCGGGCGGGCCGCCGGTGGAAAAGCTGCTGCCCGCGCCGGAGCAGCCGATGCCGCGGCCGGCGGCGCCGCCGCCGCTCGCCCCCATACTGGCGCCGCCGCCGCTCGCCCCCATACTGGCGCCGTCGCTGCCGCCCGCCGCGGTGCAGGAACGGGCGACGCCGGCCCCTGCCGCCGCCAGGCCGTCGGCTAAAGCGATGGCTCGTGCCAGGATCGCCGCGGCGGCGGAGCATGCCGGCAGGTCGGGGCCGATCCGCATTCGGCTCGGCTCGGTGCGCAGCGCGGAGGCGGCTCGCGACGAGTGGGTTCGACTGAAGCGGAGCAATGCCGATCTGCTGGGCAGGCTCAACGCGGTGGCGATCCGCACCGATCTCGGCGACAAAGGCACCTATTACCGCGTCGAGGCCGGGCCGTTCGCCGACGCCGCGGCGGCGGAACGGCTGTGCGGCGAGCTGAAGCGGCGCAAACTCGGGTGCATCCTTGCGCGATGAGCCGGCCGGATTCGCCGACCGCCGGCCGCGCGCGATCGTTCTCGGCTGCGCCGGCGAACGGCTGACCGCCGACGAAAGGCGCTTTTTCGCGGACGCGGGCCCGCTCGGCTTCGTCCTGTTCCGGCGCAATTGCCGGACGCGCGACCAGGTGCGCGCGCTCGTCGGCGCGTTGCGCGACGCCGTCGGGCGCCCCGATATGCCGGTGCTGATCGACCAGGAGGGCGGCCGGGTCGCCCGTTTGCGTCCGCCCGAATGGCGCGCCTATCCGGCGATGGCGGACATCGCGGCGCTGCCGGACCCGCT
>DATLTH010000589.1:0-3675 GCA_035533695.1 Allostellaceae bacterium
TGGGAGGGTGAGGTGGGTATCGGCGAGCGCTCTGGCATCCGCCCCCTCACCCCAACCCTCTCCCCCGGTGGGGGAGAGGGAGCGAAGCGCGAGGAAGCGTCGCTTAGCCTCCAGCGCGCCCGACGAGCCGGGCGGCGGACCGACCCGGCGCCGCGGCGTTATGCCGCTGAAACCTTCCCGATTTTGGTCATCTTTTGCCGGTAAGAAACCGACTGCGCCAGCGCCGAACTGCGCTCGGCGCTGTTTTCTATGCAGGGAGAGTTGCGGTTGCCCGACAGCCTGTCGCCAACGCTGCCGCTCGGCGAGCCGCTGCGGCATCCGATATTGCCGGAGCGTTTCCTGCCGCCGGCGGGGTTTGTCTGGGGCAGCTTTGCCGCCGCCGACGGCGCGGTGTTGCGCTGGGGGCATCTGCCGGCCCATGACGCGCGTGCGGAATGCGTCCTCGTCGGCGGTTTCGGCGAGTTCATCGAGAAGCAGTTCGAGACGGTGCGCGATCTGGCCTCGCGCGGCATCGCGGTGTGGTGCCTCGACTGGCGCGGCCAGGGCGGATCGATCCGCCCGCGCCGCCTGCCGACCCGCCCGCGCGCCCGCAATTTCGACCGCGACGCCGACGATCTCGCCGCTTTTGCCGCCGCCAAATTGACGGGTCGGCTGCCGCGGCTTCTGGTGGCGCATTCGATGGGCGGGGCGATCGCCCTCTTATGCCTGAAGCAATATCCGGGTTTGTTTGCCGCCGCGGTGCTGTCATCGCCGATGGTCGGCCTGCGCACCGGGCGGGTGCCGCCGGGCTTGATCCGCGTCATCACCGGGCCGGCGCGCGCCGCAGGGCTCGGCGCCTGCTTTATTCCGGGCGCCGGCAAATGGCGGCCCGACCATATCCCCTCGCCCGAGCGCAGCCGCGTCAGCACCGACGCCGAGCGCTGCCGGCTGCGCCACGCGTGGTTTTCGGCGGATCCGGCATTGCGGCTGGACGAGGCGACCTACGGCTGGGTCGACAGCGCCTTGGAGCTCGTCACCCGCATCTCGAAACCCGAATTTCTTGGCGACATCCGCACGCCGATCCTGCTCGGCCGCGCCGGGCGCGAGGTCGTCGTGTCGCGCAAGGCGCAGCGCCTTGTGGCGCACCTGCTGCCGGATTGCACATTGGCTGAATTGCCCGAGTCGAAGCACGACCCGTTTCTCGAACGCGACGCGATCCGCGACGTCTGGCTGTCCCGCCTCGACCGGTTCATCGCCGAGCGGGTAATCAAGACCGCGCATTGAAGCTCGCGGCCGTCTTTGCCGTCGTCCTCTGGGCAGCGACGGCAGCGGCAGCCGACCGCCGCGTCGTGGTCGATCCGAATACGCCGCCGTGGAATGCGATCGCCAAGGTGCAGACCAATATCGGCGAGCGCTGCACCGGCGCGCTGATTGCGCCTTCGGTGGTCTTGACCGCGGCGCACTGCCTCTACAACCCGCTGACCCGCGCCCTGTTGGAACCGGTGTCGCTGCATGTGCTGTTCGGCTATCAGCGCGACACCTATCGCTGGCACCGGCTGGTCGCGCGCATCACCATCGGCCCCGGCTTTGACGGAAGAGTCCCGCGGCCGCAGCCCGGCGACTGGGCTCGCCTCGAGCTGACGCAGCCGGTGCCGGTAACGCCGCTGCCGCTTCTCGATACACCAGTCAGCGCCGGAATGGCGGTGGCGCTCGCCGGATACAATCAAGACCGCGAGCAACTCCTGCTCGCCGATCTCGCCTGTCAGGTGGAGCGTGTGGTGAGACTGCCCGACGGCGCCCGGTTCCTCATCCACGATTGCGCCGCGACGCGCGGCACCAGCGGCGCCCCGCTGCTCGTGCGTCAGGGCGACAAATGGGCGATCGTCGGCATCAACATCGCCGCCGGCAGGGCGGCGAATTTGGCGCTCGCCATCCCGCCGCAGGTCGCGCCTCAGCCGAACCGGCCCGAGCGCGGGAAGCCTTGCGGCACGCCGTGCCCGGCGCCGCCGCGCGCGCCGCGCCACGGCGTCAGGTCGATTTCGGTGCGGGTGCGCCCCCGGACGGCCGGCCCTTGCGGGCCGTTCCGGGGGTCGCCGTGGCGCCACGACAGCCCGTCGGCCAGGCGGAACACCGTCGCGTCGCTGAGGCCGCCCGAGCGGTAGCGCTGCAAGATGACGCCGCGGCCGCGGTTCATCTCCGGAATGTCGGCGAGATCGACCACCAGCAGGCGGCGGTTGTCGCCGACGAAGGCCGCCATGTCGCCCTCGGCCGCCACGCACAACGTCGCGCGGGCCCCGGATGCCGGCATCAGCACCTGCTTCCCGGCGCGGGTCTGCGCCAGCGCCTCTTCGCCGTCCACAATAAAGCCGCGCCCGTCATCGGAAGCGACCAGCAGGCGCAGCCCCGCACGGTGCGGAAACAGTGCCACGACATCGTGCTCGTTGGGCAAGTCGAGCATCAGCCGCAGCGGCTCGCCCTGGCCGCGCCCGCCCGGCAGCCGGTCGACGCCGAGCGTGTAGAACCGGCCGTTGCTGGCGAACAGGACAAGCCGGTCGGTGGTTTCCGCCGCCACCGAAAAACGCGGCCCGTCGCCCTCCTTGTATTTCTGCTCGGCGGCGGCGACGGCGTGCCCCTTGACCGCGCGGATCCAGCCTTTCTGCGACAAGAGCACGGTGACCGGCTCGCGCTCGACGAGGGCCGCCGGCGGAATTTCTACCGGCTCGGGCGCGGCGCCGACCAGGGTGCGGCGGCGCCCCAGCTCCGTGTCGCCGCCGAATTCCTGCTGCGTCGCCGCAACCTCCTTGGCGAGCGCGCGCCATTGCCGCCGGTCGCTGGCGAGCAACGCTTCGAGCCCCGATGCCTCGGCGGCCAATGCCTCCAATTCCTTCTTGATCGCGACCTCTTCGAGGCGGCGCAAGGCGCGCAGCCGCAGGTTAAGGATGGCCTCGACCTGAACCTCGCTGAGGCCCCAGCGACGGATCATCTCGGCCTTCGGGTCGTCGGCCTCGCGGATGATGCGGATCACCTCGTCGAGGTTGACGTAGACGATGACCAACCCGCGCAACACCTCCATGCGATGCCCGACCGCGGCGAGGCGGTGGCGGCTCTTGCGCTGCAACACCTCGCGGCGGTGATCGAGAAAGGCCTGCAGCGCCTCCTTCAAATTCATCACCCGCGGCACCCCGGCCGGGTCGATGACATTGAGGTTGAGCGGCACCCGGACTTCCAGCTCGGTCAGCCGAAACAGCTGCTCCATCAGCACGTCGGCATCGACATTGCGGTTCTTCGGCTCGATGACGAGCCGCACCGCCTCGGTCGATTCGTCGCGGATATCGGCGAGCAGCGGCAGTTTCTTTTCTTCGAGCAACCCGGCGATCTTTTCGATCAGGCGGCTTTTCGGGACCTGATAGGGGATCTCGGTGACGACGATCTGGTAGAGACCGTGGCTTTGCGGCTCCTTCTCCCAGCGCGCGCGCAGGCGGAAGGTGCCCCGCCCCGACGCGTAAGCCTCGGCGATATTTTCGGGCGGCTCGACCAGGACGCCGCCGGTCGGGAAATCGGGGCCGCAGACATGGGCAACCAGCTCGGTCACGGCGCAGCCCGGCTCGTCGATCAGGTACAACAGCGCGGCGCAGAGTTCGCCGACATTGTGCGGCGGGATGCTGGTCGCCATGCCGACGGCGATGCCGGCGGAAC
>DATLTH010000590.1:0-14787 GCA_035533695.1 Allostellaceae bacterium
CGCCCGTGAACACCTCGATGCGCCGCACCGGCTCCGGCATATGCTTATGGTCTGAAATCGACATGTGTCGGAACCCCCCATCGGCTCCGAGCATCAACCCTCAAGCCTCAAATCAAAAGGTGGCGGCAGGACATCGCTTACACATCAACGACCGTACCAGCCATCGCCACCCGCCCAGTGGCCGCCACGATCGACGCCTTTCTCGATCGACCGTCGTTGCCGCTTTCCGTCGAAAACGCGATCGCACCCGGCTCCGGGCTATCAAGGTTCCCGTAGTACCGATCCGTGACGCACTGCCAAGACCGCTGAAGCCGCGGAAGGACGCACGGCAGGATCGTCCTCTTAATCGGAATGTGGCCCCTCCGCCGAATTTTCCAGCACCTTGCCGGTGCGGGCGTCGACCCCGACCTCGTGGGTCGTCGCGCCGTTCTTGATGTCGAACGAATAACGCAGCCCGCTGCCGCCTCTCTCCTTTTCCAGCTCCTGATCGGTGATCGTGCCGGGAAATGCCTTCAGCGCGATGGCGCGCGCCTGATCCAGGCTGACCTTGGCCTGCGACGCAAATTGCTGCCCGGTGAACGCGAAAGCGGCAGTCGCGGAGCCCACGACCATGGCACAGATCATCAGCCCGCACGCCAGCCTCATCCTCATCTTCATTCTCATACTCTCATATCAAGCGGTGGCGGAGTTTGTATCACTCCACGAATTACCGGCAGATGGCCAGAATATTGATTTTTGGTAATATTGGAGATGATTTCCGATATTTTCTCCTATAGCAGAATATCTAGCAATTGTGTTCGCAATCACTTTGCGAACACGATCAAGATCTCGGAGGAAATCATGCGTCGAGTGTCTATTCTCCTGGCTGTCGCGGCGATTGTCGCGTCGGGCCTGAGTGTCACGCCGGCTTTCGCCCATGAGGGCCGGCACGAAGGCGATCACGGTTGGCGGGGGCAGGAATGGCGGGAGCAGGCTTGGCGCCGCCATCAATGGCGGGAGCACCGGCGCTGGTATTCGGGTTATTACAACTACAATTATAACCGCTACTACAGCCCACCCGCCTATTATGGTTCGCCGGGGGTGACGTTCGGTTTTACCTTTCGCTGAAATCGTGCATCGCCGGACCCCTCGCCCCGATATCGCCGAGCTGCCGATCGTTTAGGGTCGATCCGGTCGAAGAACGCATCGCGCGCGACACCGGCGAACGCGGCCGGGCGAGCACGCCCGCTGGGCCGGTTTCGAACACCGGCTGACGCCGAAGGGCGAACGATCAGCAGCGCCCGGGCCAAGCACCTTCGGCACTGCGGTCACCGGGGGTCGTGATCGTGCTCCTGGCGCTCTTCGCGCCGCTCTTCGAATTCATGGCGCTCGCGTCCGGGCTCAAAGAGATAGGGTTGCGGCTCGTAGGTGTCGTAGGGGTAGCCATACAGCGCCGCCGACACCCCGACCGCCGAATAGGGCGGGTAGCCCGGGTATGCGACGCAGCCGGTCAAAGCGACGGCCGCCGCGGCGGCGATAAGGAACAAAAGCGCCGGTCGCGCCGCAGAATATTCATGTCTCATCACCGATCCCAGATCATGCCGGCGACGGCGTTGCGGGCGAGGGTCCGTCCGGTTCCCTGGCAGCTCTCGTTGGCGCTGCGCGATGCTGTTTCGATAGGTAAACCGTCGCTGCGATCCGGCAAGGGGGCGGCGCCGCATCACCGGCCGGCCGACCCCCTTACGTGTTCGTCTTATTTTTGGAGAGGTGGGCCGGTTGGCCGGCATCGTGCCGGCCAACGGGCCTCGGCCTCCTTTGGCTCTCGCGGTATCCGCCGAGGCGACTGGTGCCGGTAATCGCCCGGTGGCCTCTACTCGTGGATCGTCAGCCCGATGACCACCGGCATAGCGAGCAGCACCAGCGGAAGCTGAACGACGATCCCGGCGATGATGGCAATCGCCAGCGGTTGCAGCATCTGGTCGCCCGAGCCGCTAATCGCCGCGCCGAGCGGCAACAGCGCCAGGATCATTGCCAGGGTGCTCATCGCGATCGGCCGCATGCGGTTGAGGGCGGCCTCCCGGATCGCCTGCCGCGGCGGCATCTGTTTCGCCAGTGCCTGATATTCGGAGACGAGAAAGATCGCCATCTCGGTGGCGATGCCGATGATCATCACCATGCCCATCATCGCCGTGATGTTGAGCTCGACGCCGCTGAGCCACAGGCCGAAGAACACCGCGCTCGTCGAGACCAGCGAGCTGAGGATGATGATGACCGGGAGGATGAAGCTTTCGTACAGGAACAGCAGGAGGATGATCTCTCCCACCGCGGCGGCGGCGAAGACGCGGATCATGCCGTGTTCGGCCATAAGCTGCTGCTTGTAAGCGCCGCCGGCCTGGTAATAGACCCCGGACGGCAGGAAGCCCGGCCGGTCGAGGAGCTTCTGCACCGCCGCGGCGGTGGACCCCAGATCGTGGCCGCCGCCGATCTGCGCCGTCACCGCGACGATCTGGGCAAGGTTGTCGCGGGTGATCTCCGGCTGGCCGGCGATGAACTTGACATGGGCGACGGTGCCGAGCGGGAAGATATGGCCGTCCGGCGCGCGGATCGTCAGCTTCGACAGCTGATCCTTGTAGATCCGCTCGCCTGGCGGATCGAGCCACAGCCTGACGCCGACCGGCTGCACCGCGCCGAGATAAGTCGTTACGACGGCGCCGTGCAGATAGTGATAGAGCTGCGCCTCAACCTCGCCGGGGGTCACCCCAGCCATCGCCGCCGCGTCTGGATCGACGCGCACGTCGAGCGCGTCGCCCGCCGGCACGACGCCGTTGTTGACCGAAGCCGTTTCGATCCCCGGCACCTTGGCGATGGCTTTTGCCACCTTCTGGGCGACGGTCGGGAGTACGCTGGGATCCTTGGCGGAGAGATTGATGACGATCGGCTGCCGGCGCCCGATCATGTCACCGATCATGTCGCCGAGCAGTTGGTGCGTATCAAACGCGATGCCGGGTACCCGGTCGGTGATCTTCTGCGTCAGGTTGTCCATGACGGTCCAGATCGGCCGCCGCTTCGACGGATAGACCAGGCGCACGAAAAAGTCGCCCTGGTAGCTTTCGATCAGATCGCCGCCAAGTCCGGCGCCGGTGCGGCGCGAGAAGGTCAGGACGTTCGGATCCTTTTTCAGAATCGCCTCGACCTCTTCCAATTCGCGGTTGGTCTCGGCGAGCGAGGTGCCGGGTTGGCTCTGGTAATCGAGCACAAAGCCGCCCTCGTCCATTTTCGGCAAGAACCCGGTGCCGACCCGCTGATAGGCAAAATAGCCGGCGCCGATCAGCACGATGACGGCGACCCCAACCAGCCACGGGGCCGCGAACATCCCATTCAGCAGTCGGCCGTGAGTGCGGCGCAGCCAGGTTTCGCCGCCGTGCGCCGGGTCGTCCCATTTCGCGAAGTCGATGATGCCGCGCGCCAAGAGCGGCACCGTGAAGGCGGTCAAGAGGTAGGAGATGACCAGCGCCGAGGCCATCGTCACCGCCAGGAACTTGAAGAATGCGCCGGTTACCCCCGAGAGGAACGCGAGCGGCAGAAAGATGATGATCGTCGCGAGGCTTGACCCGAGCAGCGGTGAAAAAAATTCGCGCGCCGCGAGCAGCACCGTTCCCTTCGGCTCGGCGAGGCCCGGTACGCCGGCGCGGCGCGCGATATGCTCGATCATGACGATGACATCGTCGATGAGGAGCCCGATCGCGGCCGCTATGCCGCCCAGCGTCATGATGTTGAAGCTCATCCCGATCGCGGCAAACAGCAGGATCGTGATCAGCACCGATAGCGGCACGACCATCATCGCGACCAAGGTCACCCGCCAGTTGCGCAGGAACGCGAGCACAACCATCGCCGCGAAGACCAGGCCGATCGCGATTGCCTCTTCTACGGCGGCGATTGACGAGTGCACGAGCTCGGTCTGGTCGTACCATTTGTAGAGATGGATCGACGCCGGCTGCGTCTTCATGAATGCGGCAAGGCGCTGCTGCACTTCCTGGCCGAGGGTCAGCGAGTCGGCGTTGTCCTGCTGGTAGACATCGAAGGTGACGGCTGGCCGGCCGTTCTCGTCGACCAGCAGCCATTGCGGCACCGACCCCATCGTGACGCGGGCGATGTCGCCCAGCCGCACGATGCCGCCCGCCGCATTGCGCAGCTTCATGTCCGCGACCGAAGCGAGCGCGCGGAACGCGTTGTTGCTGACCACCAGGTAGAGCAGGTCGTTGTCTTCGAGCCGCCCGACCGCCTTGATCGTATTGGCGGCTGCAACCGTCTTCGTCACCTCGGCCAGCGTGAGCCGATAGGCTTCGAGCTTGTGCAGGTCGATCGCGACCTGCACCTCGGGCGTCTGGCCACCCAGCACGCCGATCCGCCGGACGCCCGGGATGCCGGTCAACAACGGGGTGATCTGATATTGCGCGAGGCGCCGCAACTCGACCGGCGACACCTTCTTCGAGATCAGCGCATAGGAGACGAACGGCATGATCGCGTTCGGGCTCATCTGCAGCGCGACGTAGCTGGTTCCGGAAGGCAATTTCGGCATCGCCTGGGCGAGCGCCGCGTCGACGTAGAGCAGCTTCTGCTGCATGTCCGTGCCCCAGGGGAAATCGACGAAGATTTCCGCCGAGCCGCGCGAGGTGATCGAGGTGATGCCGTTGGCGCCCGGCACCGCCCGCGCCACCTCCTCCAGCGGTTCCGTCACTTCGATCAGCATCTGCTTTGCCGGCATGCTGCCGCTATCGATCGTGATGCGGATGCGCGGGAAGCTGACCGTCGGGAACAGCCCGACCGGCAATGTCCACCCCGCATAGGCGCCTGCGAGCGCGAGCGCAAACACGACAAACAGCAGTGAGCGGCCGTGATGCTCGATCCAGCCGACAAAGCTCATTTGCCGGCCTCCGGCGGGTCCACCCGGACCTTCATGCCGTTTGTGAGCTGGTAATTGCCTGCCAGCACGAGGGGCGCATTGGGATCGAGCGGCCCCGAGATTACGTCATTGGCGCCGGCGCCGAGCTCGAGATGGACCGGGACCTGCTTCGCCCGCCCGGCGATCGCCTGCACGACGTAGGGCGCGCCCTGCTGATTGACGAGCACCGCCTCGTGCGGCACGACATAGCCTTCGGCCTTGCCGACCTCAATGCTTGCCCGCGCCATCTCGCCGGCGAAGAACCGGCCGGCCGGCAGCGACACATCGACCGGCACGAGGCCGGTCTTTGCATCGACGACCGAGCCGACCAGCACGACCTGCCCGGTGGCGCTGCGCCGTTCCCCTAGCGGCACGATTGTCGCGGAGTCGCCGGTACTGATCGTGATCGCCTGGGCGGGCATGGCGCCGCCATGCAGCACCAGCTGGGTCGGCCGCGCCAATTCCAGGAGCGGCGCTCCTTGCGCCACGATCGCGCCCGGACTGACCGACACCGTCGTCACGATCGCCGCGAACGGCGCCCGCACGACCTGCGGGCTGCCGGCGCCCTCGGCCTGCAGCGCGGCCAGCGCGGACCGCGCATCGGCGGCCGCTTTCTCCGCCGTCACGAGCTGCTGGTTGGTCGCCAAATGTTGGCCGAGCAGCGAACGGGTGCGCGTCACGTCTTCGTTGGCCGCACGCAATGCCGTAATCGCCTGGTTATAGGCGGAAGCGGTTGCCGGGCTCGGCCCGAGGCGCAAGAGCGGCGCCTGGGCGGCGACCTGTTCGCCGGGCTTGGCGTAAACCCGATCGACGACCGCGGCGACGGGAGCCTGGATCGTCTGCCGCGCCGCCGGCCCGGTGCCGACCATCCCATACGCGGTGACGGTACGCGGCAGGCTGCCCTTATGCAGCGTTACGGTCTGCACGGCAACGCTGGGGCCCGTATCCGCCGGTTGTGAAGAGGCCGCATGCGCGGCCGCGGATGCGGCCAGCAACGTCGCCATCAGGGCTCTGGTGAGCTTCACGGTGCCGCCCCGCTCAGAGCGATGCGCACATGCGGCAGGTCGAGGCCGAGTTCGACAGCCAGCATGATCTGGTCCTCCCCGATCTGCCGCTCGATCGTCGTCACCTGCACTGCGCGCTCCAACGCCGTCGTCTCGTAATCGGTCAGGCTGCGCTCGTCGAGATTGCCTTGCGCATAGGCTTGCCGCGCCGTCGCGGCGAGGGACCTCGCCGCGGCGGCGGCCTTCCGGGCCGAGCCGAGATCGGCGTTGAGGCGGCGTAACTGCGCATAAAGGGCCTGCACATTAGCGACCGCCGCATCGAGCCGCGCCTGGTACTGCTCGCGCAGCAAGAGCCGGGTGGCGCGCGAGGCGGCGATCTTCCCCTGGTTGCGGTCGAAGATCGGCAGCGCGAACGTAAAGCTCGGGCCGATCGTGACGACTTTCGTCGTATCCGAGCCATAGGACGGGCCGATCGAGAAGGCCGGAAACTGGCCAAGAATGGCGGCGCGCACATCCTCTTCGGCCGACAGGTAGCCGAGGTGCAGCGCCGCGAGATCCGGGCGGTATTCGGGCAGCTCGGCGAGCAGCGGCGCAGGGTCGATTGGCGGCGCTGCGAGCGATGGCCGGGCGATCACAAAGCGCACCCGCGGCAAGAGGCCCATCAGCGCATCGAGCGCCTGCCAGTTTTTCAGCTGGGAGAGTCGCAGCCCGCTCAACGACTGCGCGGCCGTGGCCTGGGCGGTCAACAGCGGCGCCAGCGCGGTCAGCGTCAGGTTGCCCTTGGCAATCGCCTTGCGAACCTGCGCCACCTCGGCGCCAATCAGTTTCAACTCGGCCTCGACGAGGCTGATCGCCTCGCCACCCCAATGGAGATCGACCGCGAGCTGCCGCGCCTTCTGCGCGATCTGCCATTCGCGCCACAGCTCTTCGGCATTGACGGCGCCGAGATGGGCGGCAGCCGCATTGACGCGCGCGGGGCGGTTGATGAGGGCGGCGATGTCCTGCGCCAGCGAGGCGGCGATCGACGACGCGGTGCCGGGACCGGCGATCAGCTGGCCATAGGAGAGGGTAGCCGTCGGGTCCGGGATAAGCGCCGCCTGCAGCAGCCCGGCGCGCGCCACATCAAGCGTGCCACGCTCGGATTTGAGGCCCGGGTTGTTGAGGATGGCGAGGAGCCCGATGTCGTCGATTGTCAGCGGCCGGGCGATGTCGACTGCGCTCGATGGATCACGGCCGGCCGCCGGGATGCTCAGATCGAGGTCGGCGAGCTCGGCCGCGAGATCGGGCTGCTCGGGCAGTGGTGCCGGACGATAGCTGGCGCAGCCGCCAAGCCCGACAACCACGGCCAATGCTGCGACGAGCGCGAGGAGAGAGGTCATCGGGCGGGATGCGGGAAAACCTGCCGTTGAGGCGAGGTCGACGATCGTAGCGCAAGCGACATTGTCGCAAGATTGTCGGAAGATTGGGATTTTGTAACTTGACCGACCTGGATTGCCTCGTCACGGCTTGTTCGCCTAACGGAAATTCCCGATGAAGATCCTGGTCGTCGAAGACGATTCCGAAACCGCTGAATATGTCGCGGGCGGCCTTGCCGAAGAAGGGCATCTGACGGTGCGCGCAGCGAGCGGCGACGAGGGGCTGTTCCGTGCGGCCGCCGAGGCGTTCGATCTCCTGATCGTCGATCGCATGCTCCCCGCCCTCGACGGCATCGGCCTTGTCAAGGCACTGCGTGCCGCCGGCAACCGCACACCGGTGCTGTTCCTGACTGCACTCGGCGGTGTGGACGATCGGGTCATGGGCCTCAACGCCGGTGGCGACGATTATCTCGAAAAGCCCTTCGCGTTTGCCGAGCTGGTCGCGAGGGTCACCGCTCTCGGCCGCCGCCCGGCCGCCGTGGCGGTCGAAACCCGCCTGCGCGTCGCCGATCTCGATCTCGACCTCTTGTCGCGCGTCGCGCGCCGCGGTGGACGGGAGATCGACCTGCAGCCGCGCGAGTTTCGCCTGCTCGAATACCTGATGCGCCATGCCGGGCAGGTGGTGACGCGGACGATGCTGCTGGAGAACGTATGGGACTTTCATTTCGACCCCCACACCAATGTCGTCGAGACGCACATCAGCCGGCTGCGCGGCAAGATCGACAAGGGCTTTGCGGCGGAACTGATCCATACGGTGCGCGGCGCCGGGTATTGCCTTCGTGTCGCTGCCTAGAGTCTTCCGGACCTCCAGTTTCCGCCTGACCCTGCTCTACGCGGCGCTGTTCAGCGTGTCTGTGGTCGTGTTGTTCGCGGTCATCTATTGGTCGACCTCATCCCATATGACCGGCCAGCTCGATGCCGCCGTTGACAGCGATTTGGCGGAATTGACCGAAGGTTTCCGGCTAGGCGGTGCCGGGCACCTCGCAAGTCTGATCGAGGATCGCGTCAACGACATGCCGGCGGGGCCGATGTTCTATCTGCTCGAAGACCAGGCGGGTAAGGCCCTCGCCGGGAATCTGCCGGCGCTGCCGCGTCGAACCGGCACCTTCGACAGCGTCGATCCCCGGCCGGTGCCCCACGGGGACGATCTGCGGCCGCTGCGCGCCCGCGGCACCCTTCTGAGCGGCGGCGAGTACCTGATGGTTGCGGCCGATGCGAGCCAGCGCGACGAGATGGACGAGGAGATTCTGCGCGCCTTCGCCTGGGGCTCGCTCGCCAGCCTGCTGCTGGCGTTCGGGGGCGGCCTGATGCTGAGCGGCGGCTTGTTGCGGCGTGTCGAGGCGATCAGCCGCACCGCGCGCGGGATTATGGAGGGGCACTTGTCGCGCCGCGTGCCGACGCGCGGCACCGATGACGAGTTCGATCATCTCGCCGCCAGCCTCAACGCAATGCTGGAGCGGACGGAAAGTTCGATGCAGGCAATGCGGCAGATCTCAAACGACATCGCGCACGACCTGCGCACCCCGCTGACTCGGCTGCGGCAGCGTCTCGAACTCGCTCAGCGCAAGGCGATGACGGTGGCGGAACTGCGCGCTTCGATCGAGGGCGCGATCGCGGAGACGGACGCTATCCTGGCGACGTTCGGTGCGCTGTTGCGGATTGCGCAGATCGAAAGCGGCGCGATCCGCGCGGGCTTTGCTGACTGCGATCTCACCGATCTGCTGCGGACCATGATCGAGGTCTACCAGCCGATGGTCGACGACAAACAGCAAAGCGTCTCGGCGGAAATCGCCCCGGGGCTCGAAATGTACGGTGATCGCGAATTGCTGGCCCAGATGCTGGCGAACCTTTTCGAAACGCGGTCCGCCATTCCCCCCGGGGCGCAGACATTCGTCTCCACGCGCATCGGCACGATAACGGCGTCACCGTCACGCTCTCCGATACCGGCCCGGGCATCCCGCGATCGGAATACGCGAATGTCTTCCGCCGGTTTTATCGGCTTGAGACCAGCCGGACGACGCCCGGCAACGGTCTCGGATTGAGCCTCGTTGCGGCGATTGCGGCCCTCCATGGCATTTCGATCGAATTGGCCGACAACGAGCCGGGACTGCGGCTGACGTTGGAACTGCCGGGTGCGATCCGCAACCCGTGCCGCTCCGTCACCAAAGGAAGGATTTCGGTCGGCGAAGACAAATTGGCTGGGTAGGGTGGAGAACCGTCATTTAGCCTCGTCCCGGGGCGTGATTTGACATCGCCCGAGCGTCTGGCCCAGCCAATGTAGGCTGCGCAATGTCCGGCAATCCGAGGAGTGTCAGATCCGTTGAATTCCTTCGTGCGCTAACGGAAATCCTGGCGACGCAACATGGTGCCGACCGCGAGCATTTTGATCACGAACGAATCGGGTGCGGTCATCTTGCGCGCCCGGGGCAGTTGGCTGGCTGCAACCGTTGGCGGGCTTGAGAGGCGGATGCGCGCGCTCCGTCGTCTGCGAGCCCGGCAGGTTCGGCTGGACCTGGCCGGCATCGATCGGCTGGATACCGCCGGTGCCTGGCTTCTCCTTCGCACCGAGCAGGAACTTCGCGACCGTGACAACACGGTCGAGGTGGCCGATCAGGGCCGCTTTGCGCAACTTCTCGACCGAGAGCGAAAGCGCGGCGGGGTATCGCCGCCGCCGCGGCCCCGGCACGTGCCGGCCGATCTTGCTGTGGGTGTTGGCGAGTGGTTCGAAGGTGCCGTACGCCGTGTCGGCTCGATGATCGCCTTCGGCGGACTCGTTTCGATAACGGCGCTGCAATTGATGCGCCGCCCACGCGAGCTGGCGGCGGCAACGCCGGTTCAAATGGAGCAGGCCGGCCTCAAGGCGATGCCCATCATCGGAACCCTGTCCATGTTGATGGGCATCGTGATGGCCTATCTGGCAGCCAACCAGCTCCGGCAGTTCGGCGCCGAAATCTACACGGTCAATCTCCTCGGCATTGCGGTGCTGCGAGACCTAAGGCAAGTTCAGAGGTAGACGAGCAGCAAAATCTTGCTGTGCGTCAGCACCTTCACCGTGTTGCCGCGGAGCACCAGCCCGTAACTCGCTCCAGACATCCGACCCATGACAATGAGATTGCAGTTCGCTCGGGCGATTGAGCGCAACGAATGCGAGGAGGAGTGAGCAACCAGGCGATAACGGTCGAACTGACGATCGGTCGTTAGGAAAAATCAGCAGTTTTCGCGGGGCGTAGCCGAAAGCGAGTAGCCTGCCGCCGGCGCTCTTTTGCCGAATAGAACGAGGCGTTCTGGCGTCCAGCGGCGGCGTCGCGCGAAAAGGTGATGAGGTGATGCGCGACAAGCCCGACATGGATCACGTCCTCGGCTCTGCCCTCGCGCAGCAGCGGCCAGGCCATGCGCCAGAACACCCGGCGGTAGTCCGCCAGCACGCCCACGCGCAGCATCAGGTTGCGCATGATGCGCAGGCCCTTGCGCATATTGGCCCAGGAGGCGCGCTGCGGGCTCGCCGGCGGCTTCAGGCGATTGGGATAGGTGTGGGCGACATTGTAGGCGAAGCGCCGATAGAGCGCTTCGGGCGCATAGGCTTCGGCGATCACGCGCCGCCAGGCCGCCAACACCTCGTCATAGGGCCTCAAGAAATCGACATTAGATTCGCGCTCGGGATCCTCGATCAGGCGCTTCTCACGGGCGAGCCGGTCCCAGAGCGGCGTCCGCGGCAGCGCCTGCAGCAAGTTGACGGTGAGCATCGGGATCTGCGCCGCCTCTATGAAGTCGAGGATGCGCTGCGGCGTCTCCGGCGTGTCAGTGTCGAGCCCCATGATGATGCCCGAGACCACCTCCAGGCCGAAGCCGTTCAGCACGCGGATCGCGTCCAGGATCGGCAGATCGGCATTCTGGTCCTTCGCCATGGCGTGGAGCGCGCCCAATTCCGGCGTCTCGATGCCGCAGAATACGGTGGTGAAATAAGCATCGCGCATCATGGCGAGCAGATCGGGATACTTGGCGATGTTGAGCGTCGCCTCGCAGCAGAACTCGATCGGATAGCCGTTGCGCTTCTGCCAATGGACGAGATGCGCCACCAGCTCGCGGGCGGCGCGGCGATTGGCGATGAAATTGTCGTCGACGAAGTAGACCGCGCCGGGATTGCCGTGGCTGAGCAGCAGGTCGAGCTCGACCGTCACCTGTTCCGGCGATTTGAGGCGCGGCACGCGGCCATAGAGCGCCGGGATGTCGCAGAATTCGCAGCGATAGGGACAGCCGCTCGAGAACTGCGTGCTGCCGATGAAGTACTTGTCGACCTCGGCAAGGCGGTAGGCGGGAGGCGGGAATTGATCGAGCGGCAGGCGCTCCTTCGTTTCGAGCAGAACCGGCGAGGGCGGCCGCGCGACATCGGTGTCGAGCCGCGCGATCAGGGCGTCGGTCGCATCGCCGAGCTCGCCGATATGCCGGTAGTCGAAAGCCGCGTAACGCCCGGGATCGCTGGAGACCGAGGGGCCGCCCAGCACGGTGGTCTTGCCGAGCGCCTGGGCGCGCGCGTTGATGTCGAGAATGGCGGCGCGCTGCACATGCATGCCGCTGACGAAGACCGCGTCAGCGCAGGCGAATTCGGCGGGTTTCGCGCGCCTGATGTTCTCGTCGACGAAGCGCACGTCCCAGCCCTGCGGCAGATAGGCGGCGATCGCTAGCAACCCCTGCGGCGGCATGAAGGCGCGCGTCGTGCCGCGGAGCGCATAGGCGTTCTCGAAAGTGCCGAAAGACGGGCTGTAGGCGGGGAAGACGCAGAGGATCTTGCGGGGCGTGCCGGCGATGGGCGGCATGAGGAAAAGTGTCTCCTCGCTGGCGGAGAGCCGAAGCTGTTGAGGAAAGGTCGGCGGCGCCGGCAGGTTAGCGCACCGCCGGTTCGCCGCGGATGACAAACCTGTTAGGTTGACGTCTCCGTCTGGTCTGCGATTGCCTCAAAGGCGGCGAGGAAAAGTCGTTCGTTCCACGCGGGCACAAAGTGCTCCGTGAAATTCTGGCTGGCGGCGATACGGATGGGGAGCACCGTCTAACCCATCGTCACCACCGGTAATACTTACAGTCCGCAATCCCAGCATTGCGGGCACGCTTGGAAGCCGGGTAATCAGCCAATCGATATGCCGCATCTGGTTGCCGCCATCGTCGCTTTGGCCGAGGCCCACCGGCTCTTAGCCTATGGCCTCGCATTCCTCATGGCCGGCTCGGAGGCGCTCCCTGTGTTCGGCGCCTTTGTTCCCGGAACCGCAACGATTATCGCGTTTGGCGCCTTGGTGCCGAGCGGCGCATTGCAGTTCTGGCCCCTGGTCGTAGCGACAACCGGCGGCGCCATCGCCGGAGACGGATTCTCCTATTGGCTTGGGCACCATTACAAACTGCGCGTCGCGGCGATCTGGCCGCTCCGGCGCCACCCGGGCCTGATCGCCCAGGGCGAAGCCTTCTTCGCGCAACATGGCGGCAAGGCGGTCGTCATCGCACGCTTCACCCCTGGCGTCCGCGCCGTCGTACCGCTGGTCGCAGGCATCGTCGGCATGCCGATTCTGCGATTCTACGCGGTGAACGCGCTTTCAGCGGTGCTGTGGGCGCCGTCGCACGTGATCGTGGGCGTTCTCATCGGTGTATCCATAGCGGTCCTTGGCGCCATAGCCGATCGCCTCGTCGCGCTCGTTCTTGCTGTCGCCATATTGCTGGGATTCGCGGTTTGGCTGACGCCGTGTGCTGTGCGCTGGCTGACCCGGCTGGCACTCCGCTTGCTGGGTCCTCTCCACGTCTGGGCGACGGGGAGAGACACCTGGGTCCGGCGCCAGGTTCTCTACCTGGTCGACCCCGCGCGCCCAGAGCTGCCGGGACTGCTGACGCTTGGCGCGATGCTCATTGGGGGCCTATGGCTCTTCTTTGGCGCGCTTGAGGACGTTGTCAGGGGCGACCCCTTGGTCCGTGCCAATGGGGCGGTTTTCCACCTGCTCCAGTCGCTGCGCGTCGAAGCTTTCGACCGAATCATCGTTGCCGTTACCGAGCTGGGCGACGTTGCCGTGACCCTTGCCGTCGCCTCGGTCGCCATACTGTGGTTGGCCTGGAACCGCGCGTGGCGTGCCGCGAGCTACAGTGCTGCAGCGGTGATCGGTGCCGCCGCGTTTGCGGTGTTGCTCGATTTAGTGCTGCCGCAGCCCCAGCCGGGCCAGTTCCTTGTCGTTTGGAGCGCCTTTGTGCCGAGCAGCCATACGACCCTGAGTGTAGCGCTCTACGGTTTTTTGGCCGTGCTCGTCGGTCGCGAGGTCGGCATGCGCGGGCGTATCGCCATAGCATTGGCAGCGGTTCTGCTGGTGACGGCGATCGCCTTCTCGCGGCTCTATCTCGGCGCTCAATGGCTGTCCGATATCATTGCCGGGGTTGCCTTTGACCTCGCATGGGTCGCGCTTCTGGGGATCGCTTACTTGCAGCGCGCGCCGCAGCACATCCGCGCCACCGGACTCGCCGCCTTTGTGGGCGTGGCCCTGATTGCGGCCGGCACGGTCAACATCGCGCTCAGCCATGACACCGACATGGAGCGTTATGCGATGCGCCAGACGACGCGAATGATGCCGCTGGCCTTCTGGCAGAAGGACGGCTGGAGTGAGCTGCCCGCGCGCCGGATCGATCTCCTCGGGGAATATCGGGAGCCGTTTACAATCCAGTGGGCGGGCTCGATTGACTCGCTGCGTGCGGAACTTGAGATGCATGGTTGGACGGCACCGGTTCCTTGGACATTGCGATCAGCGCTCGAATTTTTGTCTCCGCATGCAAGCCTCGGATCTCTTCCGGTCCTGCCGCAGCTGAATAACGGCCGATCGGAAGACCTCGTGATGGTTAGAATGGATGGGCCGCTGGCTCCGGGTGCAAGAGTCGTCCTGCGCCTCTGGCGATCCGACGTGATCTTATCGAATGGCGCACAATCTCTGCCACTCTGGATTGGCACGGCGGTCACTGAACGGGTGCAACATCTTGCGTCTCTGGTAACCGTCGCAACAGAAGCGCACAAAGAAGACCCCAACGTCGCGCTACGGCTGTTGAGCGAAGCTTTGCCGACTGTGCCTATCGAGCATCATCGGGCGATCGATGCCGCAGGGCACCACGAGCCCGTGCTGCTCGGGCCGCCTTGACGGAAGATGCGGCCGAGCGTCCCCTTGGCAATGCAAACCGCCACCATCGCTGACTCAAAGGTAAGAGCGGTGTTACGCGGCCCTTCGGTCTTGCTGAGCCGTCAGCATCCGGTGAGGACCGCGGCACTGATTCGATGAGCCGGCCGTCGAAGACTGCGGCAGGTCAGTCGGGTTTTGGGTATCGAGCCATCAGGCCTGGGTCGGCTTTATAGATCTCGACGAGCTGAGCGAGGTTTTCGACGCCGAGATCGGTGAAGGCCGTTATCGACTCCTCGCCGGTTCCCCAGACAGTGATG
>DATLTH010000591.1:0-2540 GCA_035533695.1 Allostellaceae bacterium
TCCCGAGATCGTGCTGAACCAGCTGTATCGCCACACCGCTTTGCAGACGAGCTTTGGCGTCAACATGCTGGCGCTGAATGGGGGCCGCCCCGAGCAGATGACGTTGCGCGACGTGATCGTCGCCTTTATCGCGTTCCGCGAGGAGGTCATCACCCGGCGCACGACGTTCCTGTTAAACAAGGCGCGCCAGCGCGCCCACATCCTGATTGGCCTCCTCGTCGCGGTCGCCAATATCGACGAGATCATCGCCCTCATTCGCGCTGCGCCCGACCCAGCCGCCGCCCGCGCCGGGCTCGTCGGCCAGCGCTGGCCCGCCGGCGACATCGGCCCCTTGGTCGCGCTGGTCAGCGACGCCGGCAGGGGCCTCGGCCCCGACGGCGCCTATCAGCTGTCGGACGAGCAGGCCCGCGCGATCCTCGATCTGCGCCTGCAACGCCTGACCGGCCTCGAGCGCGAGAAAATCTCCGACGAACTGAAGGAGTTGGTCACCGAGATCGCCGGCCATCTCGACATCCTGCGCTCGCGCGCCCGCCTCCTCGACGTGCTGCGCGGCGAATTGCTGGCGATCAAGGAGCAATTCGGCAACAAGCGGCGCACGACGATCGAGGATGTCGAGTTCGAGGCCGATATCGAAGCGCTGATCCAGCGCGAGGACATGGTCGTCACGGTCAGCCATTCCGGCTACATCAAGCGGGTGCCGCTGTCGACCTACCGCGCCCAGCGCCGCGGCGGCCGCGGCCGCGCCGGCATGGCGATCCGCGAAGAGGATTTCCTCAGCGAGGTGTTTGTCGCCTCGACGCTGGCGCCGGTGCTGTTCTTCACCTCGTCGGGCCGGGTCTACAAGTTGAAGGTGTACCGCCTGCCCTTGGGCACGCCGCAGGCGCGCGGCCGGCCGATGGTCAATCTGCTGCCGCTGACGCCGGGCGAGACGATCTCGACGATCATGCCGCTGCCCGAGGACGAGGAGAGCTGGGCCGATCTGACCGTGATGTTCGCGACCGTGAACGGCTATGTCCGGCGCAACCAGCTGTCGGATTTCGGCGACGTGCGCGCCAACGGCAAGATCGCGATGAAGTTCGAGGGCGAGGATGCCGACGACCGGCTGATCGCGGTGGCGACCTGCACCGACGCCGACGACGTGCTGCTGGCGACGCGCAACGGCAAGGCGATCCGCTTTCCGGCCACCGATGTGCGGGTCTTTACCGGCCGCTCCTCGGTCGGCGTGCGCGGCGTCAAGCTGCTCGGCGACGATCTGGTGATTTCGATGTCGATCCTGCGGCATCAGGAGGTCGCTCCGGAGACCCGCAGCGCCTACCTGAAGCTCGCGACCGAGCGCCGGCGCCAGAACGGCGAGGAGGGCGAGGCGAACGGCGCCCTCGATCCGCCCGCCCTCGATCCGCCCGAGCCTGAAGACGCGGAGTCCGATGCCGGCGAGGCGGCGATCTCGGAGGAGCAGTTCGCCGATCTCGCGGCGCGCGAGCAGTTCGTATTGAGCGTCACCGAAAAGGGCTTCGGCGTGCGCAGCTCGGCCTACGGCTACCGCATCACCGGCCGCGGCGGGCAGGGCATCAACAACATGGATTTGGCGCGGCGCAGCGACGCCGTGGTGGCGATGTTCCCCGTCGGGGACAACGACCAGATCATGCTGGTCACCGATGCCGGGATGGTGATCCGCTGCCCGGTCGACGACATCCGCATCGTGCGGCGCGGCGGCGTCGGCGTCGTGATCTTCAAGCTCGGCGATGGCGAGCGCGTCGTTTCGGTGGCGCGGCTGCCGGAAGCCGACGAAAACGGCGCCGATGAAAACGGCGGCGAGGAAAACGGCCCAGTGGAGAATGGCCCAGTGGAGAACGGTGGCCCCGACGAGCCCGAACCGAACGAAAGCAAGGGGGACGACCAATGACGCGGCGCGTGGGGATCTACCCCGGCACCTTCGATCCGATCACCAACGGTCATAGCGACATCATCCGGCGCGCCTTGCACGTCGTCGATCATCTGGTGATCGGCGTCGCCCGCAACGACGCCAAGGGCCCCTTATTCTCGACCGACGAGCGGGTCGAGATCGTCCGCGACGAGATGGAGCACCTGGAGAACGCCAGCGCCGGCCGCTTCGAGGTGCGGCCCTTCGAATCGCTCTTGATGCATTTCGCCGAGTCGGTCGGCGCCAGCATCATCATTCGCGGGCTGCGCGCCGTTTCCGATTTCGAGTACGAATTCCAGATGGCCGGGATGAACGCCCGCCTCAACCCGAACATCGAGACCGTGTTCCTGATGGCCTCGGACCGCTACCAGTTCATTTCGTCGCGCTTTGTGAAGGAAATCGGCGCTCTTGGCGGCGACATCCGGCATTTCGTCAGCCCGCGCGTCGCCGCCCGCGTCCTCGAGCGCTTCGACGGCGCCCGGGCAAAATCGCGCTAGTACCTCTGCACAGGGATTATGACTCTTTGGCGATGTCGGGGTAAGCGCGACCGAGTTTGGCGCGGGCGCGCTCGGTTGTGAACATCCATTTGACGCGCGCGCCCGTAGCATTGCGCTGGCGT
>DATLTH010000592.1:0-2156 GCA_035533695.1 Allostellaceae bacterium
TAAGGCGGCGGTCGTCACGTTCGCTTAACCAATTGGGCCTAGCCTCGGCTGTCGATCCCTTTGCCGGACACGTGATGACTGCGCCGAGCTCCCCCACCCCGACCGCGCCGATGGGCGCCGATCTCGGCATCATCCGCGACATCCGCCAGGCGAGCCAGACGAGCCACACTGATTTCGGCTTGCTGATGGCGCAGGCGGCGCAGGAGAGCGGTTTCCGGCCGGACGCCAAGGCCGCCACCGGCAGCGCCGCCGGGTTGTTTCAATTCGTGCAGTCGACCTGGCTCGACATGATGCATCGATTCGGCGCGAAATATGGGCACCCCGATCTCGCCAAGGCGATCACCTTCAATGCTGCCGGAAAGCCGGTGGTCGGCGATCCGGCGATGCGCCAGCGCATCCTGGCTTTGCGTAGCGATCCGGCCCTGTCGGCGGCACTCGCGGGCGAATACGCCAACCTCAACAAGGACGAGGTCGAACGTGCGCTCGGCCACACGGTCGGCCGCGCCGATCTCTATATGGCGCATTTCCTCGGTCCCGGCGGCGCCGCGACGTTCCTGAAGGCGCTCGAAACCAACGGCTCGACGCCTGCGGCCGCGCTTCTGCCGGAGGCCGCCGCCAGCAATCGCGCCGTCTTTTATGACAGCGACACCGGGCGCGCACGAAGCGTCGCGGAAATCTATCGCAGCCTCGGCGGCCGCATCGAGCAGGAAGCACAGGATTTCGCCGCCGATCCGGCGCTGGCGGCCGCGTCGCCTGGCGCCAACGGAACGGACCCGGCAATGGCAGCGGCTGCGATCCCGCGACCGGTCAATTTCGCCGGGCTTACGTTGAGCCAGCCGGTTGCGGCGATGCTCGGCACCCTCACCCTCGCCGCGCTCAAGCTCGTCGGCGGCGCACCCGCCCAGCCGCACAAACCGGACTCGCACGCCTAGCCGCACACGCCGTCAGCGGCCGGACAGCGTCATTCTGACGCCCCACTGAATGGGCTCAAACTCGCCGAGCGATTCGACGTAACGCCCACCGCCGGCATCCTCGAACACCGAACAGCGAAAGCGGTAGGTCACGCCCTCGAGCGTGAGCAGTCCCTGAAACTGGGCGCTGACCCCGCCATCAGGGTAGGCATAGCGCCCGACCGGGTCGCAGACGACGTGAACCGCACGCGCCAATGGCAGGCTGATCACGCCCGCCGCCGCATCGGCGACGGCGCGTTCCAAGGTGATCCCAAAACGCGAGACGAGATAGGCGTCGAGGGCGGCTGCGCTGTCCTGCATGAACTCCTCCCGGCAGGACGGAGGAGATTAGACATGAGATTCGAACAAATCAAGAACCAACTCGAGGCGGGTGCTCACCAAAGCGGCATGGACGCCCAAGTCGATTGCACATCGGCCTCGGCAAGGGATTGCGAGACCTGCTGCTCGACGCGTTGCCAGTTGGCCTGCGGCGGACGCACCGCGCCAAACCCCGCCCCTTCGATCCGCGACACCAGGCATAACGCGATCGTGAAGGCGGCGAAGAGCGTTACCAAATCTTCGTCAGACATTGCAGCACTCAACCGATCCGATACGCACGGTGCCTTGGACGCTTGTGCCGAGCGCTCAGGCACAAGTCGGGCCATCGCAGCGTGGTCTGGACGGTGCTCGCCGGGCGCAAAGCCCACAATGTCGCCGCAGGCATTGCGACCGTGCCGCTTTCCCTTGGCGTGCACCTTGATCGAGATCAACGCGGTCCCGTGTCGGCGCGCGTAACCGTTCAAGGCGTCGGGCCGTGGTTGCCTCGACAGACGGTTTGGCGTGCGCAAGAGTTGTGCCGATGGATGTGGCGGAAGGCAATGGCAACGGAGCCGACACGGGACGGGTCGTCGCCGTCCATGGGTCGGTGCTCGACATCGCCTTCCCCGTAGGATCGCTTCCGGCGATCGGGGAAGCCGTCGCGATCGACTGGGACCGCGGCGGCCCGCTCGTCGCCGAGGTCCAGCAGCACCTCGATAGGGCGACCGCGCGCGCCGTCGCACTCGAAACCACGTCTGGCCTTGCCCGGGGCACGCCGGCACGCCGCTTGGGCACGGTCATTCAGGTTCCGGTCGGCGAGCCGGTTCTGGGGCGGCTGCTCAATGCGATCGGCGAGCCCGCGGACCGCGGCCCGCCGCTACCCGCCGA
>DATLTH010000593.1:0-3348 GCA_035533695.1 Allostellaceae bacterium
GATCACCAACAAGATCGAAGACAAGACGAGTTTCATCGAGCGGATGTGCGATTATGTCGTGGGTGTCGGAGTGCGCCGATACGGCAACCCCGGGCACCCCGACCCATGACATTTCCCGGGTGCATGTTCGATCCCCCATGATCAAGTCTTTTCACAACCTGCCGATCCGCGTGAAGGCGTTTGCAGCTTCCGTGGTGCTGCTGATCTGCCTGGTGGCGATCGGCACCGATGCCTGTTTCACGTTGCAGCAGTCGGCCCGCAACCTGAAAGTGCTGTCCGACGTCAATCTGCCGAAGCAGGACACGGTTACGAAACTGAAGGACGACGTCACCGAGATCGACGTAAAGGTTTTTCGCTATGTCACGTGGGCTAGCAACGGCGTCAACAGGATTTTGCTGCAGCCGCTGAGTTCGGAGATCCGCGGCGAGCTCGACGGCGTAAGGGAACGCCTTCGGCTGATCGCCGCGCGGCGGGATCTGTCGTCGGCCGAGCGATCCCGAGTGACCGATCTGTTTGCCAAATGGGACAAATACGCACGATCCGCGAGAGATACGCTCGATATCGGCAGCACCGATGCCCCGATGGCGACCATGATGCTTGGTGCGACCGACGACGACTATCAGAAAATCAGCGCGGATCTGAACAAGATTTCCGGCCTGGTCGCCCAGCAGACGCGAGCGGAAACCCGAAAACTTTCGGCCGCTGCCGAACAAAATCGAGAGTTTTTGACCGCGGGCGGCCTCGCCGGCGTGCTCATCAGCATCATCGTCACCCTGGTCGTCGCGGGCTCGATCGTGCGGCCGATCCAGTTCGTCACCAAGGCGATGCAGAAAATTTCTGCGGGCAATACCGACTTCGACCTCGGCTACAAGGACAGAAGCGACGAAGTCGGGCAAATGGTCAAGGCCATCGTCGCGTTCCGGCAAAACCTGGAGCGGCAGAACCTGCGCTTCGATGCAGCCCTGAACAACATGTCGCAGGGCCTTTGCATGTTCGACGCCGCGGCGCGGATCGTCGTCTACAACGATCGCTACGTCGAAATGCTGGGCCTGCCGGCCGACCAGGTGAAGCCGGGGTGTACGCTCGGCGACGTGCTGCGCCGCCTGGTCGCGGCCGGATCCGTCCGGGGCGATCAGGAGGCGTATCTGGCCGAACTTCTGGCCGCGATCGCCGATGGAAGACCCGCCAACAGCTTCCGGACGTTCAATGACGGACGGGAAATCTACATTTCAAATCAGCCGATGCCGGGCGGCGGATGGGTGGCGACGCACGAAGACGTCACCGAGCGGCGGCGGGCCGAAGCCCAGATCGTGCACCTCGCGCACCACGATGCATTGACCGATCTGCCCAATCGCGTCCTGATGTACGAGCGGCTGGAGCATGCGCTGGCACATGTCCGCCGGGGGGAGAGCATCGCTGTGCTGCTGCTCGACCTCGATTGCTTCAAGAACGTGAACGACACGTTCGGACACGGGGTCGGCGATCTGCTTTTGCAAGCGGTGGCCGGGCGATTGCGCGGCTGTGTTCGGGAGATCGATACGATCGCGCGATTGGGCGGCGACGAATTCGCCATCATCCAGGCCTCGGTCGAGCAGCCGGTCGATGCAGCGGCGCTGGCGCGGCGGCTCCGCGAGGCGGTCGGCGCGCCCTACGTTCTGAACGACCATGCGGTCGTCATCGATACCAGCATCGGCATTGCGGTCGCACCCGGCGACGGGGTCGACGCGGAGGCGTTGCTGAAGGCCGCGGACATGGCCGCATACGCGGCCAAGGCCGACGGCCGGGGCACATACCGCTTTTTCGAGGCGCAGATGGACGCCTGCTTCAAGGCGCGGCGGATCCTGGAGCTGGATCTCCGCCAGGCGTTCGCGAACGGCGAGTTCGAGCTGCATTTCCAGCCCCTTGTCAACCTGCAAACAGGCACGATCAGCAGCTTCGAGGCCCTGATGCGCTGGCAGCATCCGGAACGCGGCATGATCCCGCCCTCCGAGTTCATTCCCGTCGCAGAAGAGATCGGCCTCATCGTCCCGCTCGGCGAATGGGCGTTGCGCATGGCCTGTGCCGCCGCCGCGACCTGGCCGGAGGAGATCAAGGTCGCCGTCAACCTCTCGCCGGCGCAATTCGCCGGCAAGAACCTGGTGCAGGCGGTCATGAACGCCCTTGCCGCATCGGGCCTGGCGGCACACAGGCTGGAGCTCGAGATCACCGAATCGGTTCTCATGCAGAACACCCCGACGATCCTTGCGACCTTGCATCAACTGCACGCAACGGGCGTCCGGTTCTCGATGGATGATTTTGGCACCGGATACTCCTCGCTGAGCTACCTGCGAATTTTTCCGTTCGACAAGATCAAGGTCGATCGCTCGTTCATCGGCGATCTTACGGACCGGGACGATTCGCTCGCCATCGTGCGCGCCGTCGCCGCTCTCGCCAGCGCGCTGAAGATGACCACCACCGCCGAAGGCGTCGAGACGCAGCAGCAATTGGATCAGGTCCGCGCACTGGGGATCACCGAAATGCAGGGCTACCTGTTCAGCCGTCCGAAATGCATTGCCGAGATAACGCAGCTATTGGCGGATGCCGGCGATGGCGAACGGCCATTCCGCCCGGCGGCGATCGGCGCATCCGACGACCACGCGCACGGGCGCGTGCTCGAGACGGCGTCGCAGCCTGCATGAATTTCCCCCGGCCGCTGGCCGGAGAGTGCCGGGAAGCCCGCCGGCCGCCCACCCGACCCTCTCCCGAAAGCGCAGGGCAATCGCATTCGGCTGATGATCCCTTACCGGCGAAAGCCCATAGGCGCTAACCTAGCCGATCTCTTCGGCCGCGACCGCCCCGGTCCGTCATTCCCGCGAAAGCGGGAAACCATCGGGTGCCGTCGCGAGGATATAGACAGCGGGAGTCCACATCGGATCGGCATAGCACGCGGCGGCGCCGATGGGTTCCCGCTTGCGCGGGAATGACGGGGGAGAAGGCGGCGGCACCGCCGTAACCTCATAAGTTAGCGCCTATGGGCGAAAGCCGGTATCCACTCTGCGGAGGCAGCGCCGGCTGTTCGCAAAGCGTGCTGCCCCCAAATGGGTCCCGGCTTGCGCCGGGAAAGGGATTTATACCAAATCCCGTCATGCACGACTCAATGCCTTTCATCGTCATGCCCGGGCTTGACCCGGGCATCGCTACCGGCGCCGGTGCCGCGACAGATGGCCGGGTCAAGCCCACGGCTGTCCGGCACGCGGTTTGCATAGTGGTCCTGTATTCACAGGAGCGCCAATTGAGCGGTGATGCGGGGGTTGGGCGGATCTGGTGGCCTGAGCAGGGCGTTGATGGCACGCCTGTGCATCAGATTGC
>DATLTH010000594.1:0-3630 GCA_035533695.1 Allostellaceae bacterium
CCGCCTCGCTGTTCGATCCGGCGATCCTCGGCCCGGCAGTCGGCGATGCGCTGCGCAAGCTCGACCCGCGCACGCTGTGGCGCAATCCGGTCATGTTCGCGGTTGAAGTGGTATCGGCCGCGACCACGATCCTATTCGTCCGCGACCTCCTCACTGGCGGCGACGCGTGGTTTTCCGGGCAGATCAGCCTGTGGCTGTGGTTCACCGTGCTGTTCGCCAACTTCGCCGAAGCGGTGGCAGAAGGCCGCGGCAAAGCGCAGGCGGCGAGCCTGCGCCGCACCCAATCGCAGGCTGTGGCCAAGCGAGTCGAACCGGTGGAGGGCACCGGCTGGCACGAAGTCCCGGCAACGCAACTCAAGGTGGACGATGTCGTGATCGTCGAAGCGGGCGACCTGATCCCGAGCGACGGCGAGGTCATCGAGGGCATCGCCTCGGTGGACGAGTCGGCGATCACCGGCGAATCTGCCCCGGTCATCCGCGAGAGCGGCGGCGACCGCTCGGCGGTTACAGGCGGCACCCGCGTCCTGTCCGACCGCATCAAGGTGCGGATCACCGCGAGCCAGGGCTCGACCTTTCTAGACCGCATGATCCAACTGGTCGAGGGCGCCACCCGGCAGAAGACGCCGAATGAGATCGCGCTGAACATCCTCTTGGCAGGCATGACGATCATCTTCCTGCTGGCGACGGTCACGATCCCGAGTTTTGCAGCCTATGCCGGCGGCAAGGTCGGCGTCGTCGTGCTGATCGCGCTGTTCGTCACCTTGATCCCGACGACGATCGGCGCGCTCTTGTCGGCGATCGGCATCGCCGGCATGGATCGCCTTGTGCAGTTCAACGTGCTTGCAATGTCGGGCCGGGCGGTCGAGGCGGCGGGCGATGTCGACACGCTGCTGCTCGACAAGACCGGGACGATCACGCTCGGCAACCGCGTCGCCAGCGAGTTGCTTCCGGTTCCCGGCATCGCAGAGGCGGAACTGGCCGATGCCGCGCAACTCGCCTCGCTGTCCGACGAGACCCCCGAAGGCCGCTCGATCGTCGTCTTGGCCAAGGAGAAATACGGGCTGCGCGGGCGCGACATGGCGTCGCTCAATGCGCGTTTCGTGCCGTTTACCGCACAAACGCGGATGAGCGGCGTCGATCTCGACGGCACCTCGATCCGCAAAGGCGCGGTTGATGCGGTTCTGGCCCATATCGAAGGCCGGGCACCCGCTCCCGTCGGGCTCGGCGCCGGCGGCGCGGCTGCGCTTTCGCGCGCCGCTCTCTCGCAGTCCGCTCGGGAACTGACGCAGATGGCCGACCGGATCGCGCAGCAGGGCGGTACGCCGCTCGCGGTCGCCAGGAACGACCGGCTGCTCGGCGTCATTCATCTCAAGGACATCGTCAAGGGCGGCATTCGCGAGCGCTTCGCCGAGTTGCGCCGCGCCGGCATCCGCACGGTCATGATTACCGGTGACAATCCGCTGACCGCGGCGGCAATCCCCGCCGAGGCCGGGGTCGACGACTTCCTCGCCCAGGCGACGCCGGAAGACAAGCTGAAGCTGATCCGCGAGGAGCAGACAGGCGGCAAGCTGGTGGCGATGTGCGGTGACGGCACCAATGACGCGCCGGCACTGGCCCAGGCGGATGTCGGCGTTGCGATGCAGACCGGCACAATGGCCGCACGCGAGGCTGGCAACATGGTCGATCTCGACAGCGATCCCACCAAGCTGTTGGAGATCGTCGCGATCGGCAAACAATTGCTGATGACGCGCGGCGCCTTGACCACCTTCTCGATCGCCAATGATGTCGCCAAGTATTTTGCGATCATCCCGGCGATTTTCGTCGCCTTCTACCCGCAGCTGGCGGCGCTAAACATCATGTATCTGGGAACGCCGCAAAGCGCGATCCTGTCGGCGATCATTTTCAACGCGCTGATCATCATCGCGCTGATCCCGCTGTCGTTGCGCGGCGTGCGTTATCGGGCGATGAGCGCCGCCAGCGTCTTGCGCCGCAACCTGCTGATTTATGGTCTCGGCGGCATCGTCGTGCCGTTTCCGGGCATCAAGCTGATCGACATGATCGTGCGCGCGATCGGTCTTGCGTGAGGGGGCAAAGCCATGCTCAGCCAGATTCGCCCCGCCGTCATCCTGCTGCTGCTGATGACCGTGCTGACCGGCCTCGCCTATCCGCTGTTCATCACCGGCATTGCGCAGGTTCTGTTTCCCCATCAGGCGAACGGCAGCTTGGTCGAACGCGGCGGCAAGGTCGTCGGTTCGTCGCTGATCGGACAAAACTTCACCGATCCCAGATATTTCCACGGCCGCCCCTCAGCAACGACGGAGCCCGACCCGAGAGATCCGTCCAAGAGCATCCACGCGCCTTACGCCGCGGACAATTCCGGCGGCTCCAATCTCGGCCCGACATCGAAGGCGCTGATCGCGCGCGTCAAGACCGAAGTCGCGGCTCTGAAGGGCGAAGGCAGCGGGCCGGTTCCGGTCGATCTGGTCACGACCTCGGCCAGCGGGCTCGACCCCGACATCACACCAGCCGGCGCCTTTTTTCAGGTGCCGCGAGTCGCATCAGCACGCCACTTGCCGCAAGATCGGGTGCGCGCGCTCGTCCAGCAAATGATCGAAGATCGGTTTCTCGGCGTCTTCGGCGAACCGCGCGTGAATGTGCTCAAGCTCAACCTCGCGCTGGATGAGCTGAAATGAGTTAGAAAGCAGCATGGCCGAACGAGAGACAAGGCCCTCGCCCGAGGCGCTGCTCGACGCGGCGACGCAGGAAGGCCGCGGGCGCCTTAAGATTTTCCTCGGCGCCGCCCCGGGCGTCGGCAAGACATACGAAATGCTGCTGTCGGCCCAGGCCAAGCGCCGCGAGGGGCTCGATGTGGTCGTCGGCATCGTCGAAACGCACGGACGGCGCGAGACCGAGGCGCTGCTGGCGGGCTTGGAGGTTATTCGTCGGCGCGAGGCCGCATACAAGGGCCACCGCCTGACCGAGATGGATCTCGACGCGATTCTCAAGCGACGGCCACAACTCGTGCTGGTCGACGAACTCGCGCACAGCAACGCGCCAGGAAGCCGCCACCCCAAGCGCTACCTCGATGTCGAGGAATTGACCGCCGCCGGCATCGATGTGTTCACAACGCTCAACATCCAGCACGTCGAGAGTCTCAACGATGTGGTCGCCCAGATCACCCGCATTCGGGTGCGCGAAACCGTGCCCGACAGCATTCTCGATCACGCCGACGAGATCGAGGTGGTCGATCTCACCCCCGTTGACCTGATCCAGCGCCTTCGCGAAGGCAAGGTCTATGTGCCGCATCAGGCAGAGCGCGCCGTGCGGCATTATTTTCAGTCGGGTAATCTGACGGCATTGCGCGAGCTGGCGTTGCGACGGACCGCGCAGCGGGTAGACGATCAACTCCTGTCGCATATGCGCGCCCACGCGATCGCAGGGCCGTGGCCCGCCGGGGAGCGCGTGCTGGTCTGCGTCAGCGAAGCAGCCAACACGCCAGGGCTGATCCGTTATGCCAGGCGCGCGGCCGACCGGCTGCACGCGCCGTGGACGGCGATCTACGTCGAGACCGTGCGCACGACGCGGCTCAGCGATGCCGAGCGTGACCGCATTGCCGAATACCTCCGTCTG
>DATLTH010000595.1:0-2692 GCA_035533695.1 Allostellaceae bacterium
CCGGATGCAGGGTCTTGACCCGTCCGTCGAGCATCTCGGGGAAGCCGGTGACGGTGGCGACCTCGCTGACCGGCAGCCCGGCTTCGGCCAGCGCGCGCGCCGAACCGCCGGTCGAGATCAGGAGAACGCCGCGCGCCGCCAGTTCGCGCGCCAGCGGCACCAACCCCTCCTTGTCGCTGACCGAGATCAGCGCACGGCGAACGGGTCGCGGCGGTTCGGTCATGATGGCGGCTCCTCGGCGCGGGGTGTCGCCGCCGGTATAGGATGCGTGCCGCCATGCCGCAAGCCGGCGAGGCTGACGAGCAGGGCGACGACCACGGCGGCGGCGACGGCGAGCGCGGCGATCCCCCAGCCGTTCTCCGCTGCCCAGCCGAGGCCGACCAGGACGAGGTTGGCGGCCGTCACCCGCCGCACCACGGCAGCATGGCCGAGGCCGCGCTGCACGGCATGCTGGTAGAAATGCCGGCGGTGGGCCTGCCAGACCCGCTCGCCGCGCGCCAGCCGCCGCAGCAGCGTGATCGTCGCATCGGCAAGAAAATAGAGCGGCAGGATCAGCGCGATTTGGCAATGGCCGCTCGCGGCGACCCCGAGCAGCAGAAACCCCAGCAGATAGCCGAGCGGCACGCTGCCGACATCGCCGAGAAAGATGCGCGCCGGCGCCCAGTTCCACACCAGAAAGCCGAGCGCGGCGGCAGTGGCGGCGGCGGCCATCACGGCGACGCCCTCGTCGCGGCCAACCCCGAAGCCGGCGAACATCACGAGGCCGACGCCGATCGCCACCGCCTCGCTGCCGGCCAGCCCGTCGATGCCGTCCATAAAATTGAACAGGTTGATGAACCAGACCCACAGCAATGCGGCGGCGACGGCGTCAAATGCCGGCGGCAGCCAACCCTGAAACACCGGGCCGGCCGGCACCAGCGCCAGCATGCCGAGGGCGACGGCAACGCATTGCGCGATCAGCCGCGGGGCCGGCGCCAGCCCGCGCAGATCGTCGAGCCACGACACGACCGCGAGCAGCAATCCGCCCAGCAACACCGCAATGACACGCGGCGCGATCGGCTCGACGATCATCAGGGCGAGCCAGGCGAGGAGGATCGACCCGATAACGGCGATGCCCCCGCCGCGCGGGACGGGCGTCGCGTGCGACGAGCGTTCGTTCGGCCGGTCGAGCACGGCGGCATGCCCGAGCAGCGGGATCAGCGCGCGCGTGCCGAGGCAGGAAACCACGCCGCACGCGGCGATGGCGGCTCCCAGCAAAAACGGATGCCGCATCGGCCGCTCAATGCCGCATGAAATAGACGCGGCGCAGCTGGTCGCGGAAGCTGGCGCTCGCCTCGATCGCGGCCTGGAAATCGGCTTCACCCAGAACATAAGTCTCGAGCGGCGCCGCGGCGATCACGCTGGCATTGCGCGGCATGCCGCTCATCAATGCCAGCTCGCCGAAGAATTCGCCGGGGCCGAGCCGGGCGACCTCGCTGGTGCCGCGCTCGATCCTGACCTCGCCTTCGGACACCAGGAACAATTCGTGGCCGATTTCGCCCTCGCGGATCACCGCCTCGCCCGGCATGTAATGGCGCTTGGTCATGCGCTCGGCGACATGGGTCAGCTCGGTCGGGGTGAGGTTCTTGAACCCCTCCACCCCCTTCAGGAATTCGCAGATGCGCAGCGCGTCGTTCAGCATGATGTCGGAGACGATCCGGCCGTCGACCATGTGAACGAGACGGTCGGCCAATTCGATGATGCGGTGGTCGTGCGTCACCATGATGATCGAGGTGCCGTCCTCGACCGTCAGGTCCTTGAAGAGGCGAATGACGTTGCGGGTCGAATCGGGGTCGAGCGCCGCGGTCGGCTCGTCGGCGAGGACCAGCTTGGGGCGGTTGGCGAGGGCGCGGGCGATCGCAACCCGCTGGCGCTGGCCGCCCGACAGCGAACGCGGCTTGTACTCGATGCGAGCGCCGAGCCCGAGGCTTTCCAGCAAGGCGACGCCGCGTTCGCGCATGTCCGCGGCCGAATGTACGCGGGCGAGCTGCAACGCCATCTTGACGTTCTCGAAGGCGCTCAGCGATTCGAACAGATTGTGCATCTGGAAGATAAAGCCGATGTCGCGCCGCACGCGCACCAACGCCGCCGGCCCGAGCCTGCCGAGATCGTGGCCCAGCACCGCAATCCGCCCCTCCTGCATCGAGCGCAAGGCGCCGATCAGGGTCAACAGCGTCGTCTTCCCCGAGCCCGACGGGCCGGTCATCACCACCAGCTGGCCGGGCATAACGTGGAGGCCGATGTCGAACAGCACCGGGTTGCGCGCGTCGCCCTCGCCATAGGCGAAATTGACGCCGTCCGCCCGCACCACCGGGTTCGCTTCGACGTCGGGGTCGATCAGCTGGGGAGCGTCCATCAGAAAATCTCCGCCGGGTCCGCCGCGAGCACCCGGCGGATCGCCAGCAGCGCCGACAACAGGCACATCCCCAGGGTCAACCCGAAGCTGAGCAGCGTCAATCGCAGGGTCATGTGCATCGGCATCAAGGCGAGGTCGCCGATCGCCCGGTAAACCACCAGGCACAGCAGCCACGCCGGCAGATAGCCCGCCAACGCCGACAATGCCGCCTGCGCGAGCACGACCCGCACCAGGTATCCGGTCTCGTAGCCGATCCCCTTCAGCGTCGCATATTGCGGCAGCTGGTCGGACAGGTCG
>DATLTH010000596.1:0-2457 GCA_035533695.1 Allostellaceae bacterium
GGTTTGGCACGTTCTCGGTCGCCGCGCGCGCCGCCTCGGAGGGGCGCAATCCCCGGACCGGCGAGAAGATCAAGATCGCCGCGTCGAAGCAGGCCAAGTTCAAGCCCGGCAAGCGCCTGCGCGACGAACTCAACTAGAACGACGCTGCCCGGAGACCCTCTCGGCCATTCGGGCCGCGCCAGATTGGGCGATTAGCTCAGTGGGAGAGCATCTCGTTTACACCGAGAGGGTCGGGGGTTCGAACCCCTCATCGCCCACCAGCGCGGCGGCGCAACCCCCCGGGTGAGCCCCTGGGTGCCTCCGGGCGTCAGGCCCGACGCGGGACCTCGGCCTCGCCGAGATCCCAATAGACCCCGGCCATCATCCTGAGCGCCTCGCGCGCCACCGGCGCCAGCATGTGCTCGTTCGGCGCGTGCTGCGAGCACGACGCATAGGAATGCGGAACCCACACCGTCGGCAGACCGAGGTCGCTGGCAAAAATATCGTTCGGCAATGAGCCGCCGAGATTGGGCAGGATTGCCGGCGTCTTGCCCGTGGTTTTGCGGATCGAGGCCGCCGCCCATTGCACCCACGGATGATCGGGATCGAGCCTGGTTGCCGGGAAATAGGCCTTCTTCCAGCGCTCGACGCGGACCATCGGGAAGCCCGCTGCATCAAGATGGCGGCGCAACGCCGGCAGAAACTCCTCCGGGTCGACCCCGACGACAAAGCGGATCTGGCAGGTCGCCTTGGCGTTGGGCGGGATCGCGTTGACCGGGTTGTCGGGGTTGCCGGCGGTGAACGCAAGCACCTCGAAGCTGCACCAGCCGAACACCTTCTCGCTCGGCGAGAGCCCCGGCTCGCCCCAGTCCGGGTCGATCTCCGGGGCGCCTTCGCCGCCCTCCACCGCACAGTCGGCCAGCGCCACCCGCACCGAGTTCGGCAGATGGCTCGGCACCCACTCGCGCACCCGGATCGCGCCTTTCGGGGTCGTGATCGTGGCCAGGGCATGCGCGAGGATGATGCCCGGATTGGCCAGCAGCCCGCCCCAGTTGCCCGAATGGTGGCCGCCCTCGCGCAACTCGACGGACAGGTCGAAATTCATCGCGCCGCGGGCGCCGAGAAAGATCGTCGGCCGCTCCGGCGCGAGGCGCGGCCCGTCCGAGGCGATCAGCACGTCGGCGGCCAGACGCGCCTTGTATTGGCGGCAGACCTCGCGCAGCCCGGGCGAGCCGATCTCTTCGCCGGTCTCGATCAGGAATTTCGCATTGAAGCCGAGCCGGCCGCGCGTCTTGAGGACGCACTCCAGCGCCGCCAGGTTGATCGTGTGCTGGCCCTTGTTGTCGGCCGTGCCGCGGCCGTAAAGCCGGTCGCCGTCCTGCTGCAGATGCCACGGCGATAGGCCGTCGCGCCATTCCGGCGCGAGTCCGCGGATCACATCGCCATGGCCATAGCCGAAGACGGTCGTCGCCGTCTCCGCTTCGCGACGCTCGGCGATCAGGACAGGCCCGCCGCGTACCGGGTTGTCGACGATCTCGCTCTGAAAGCCGAGCCGGCCGAGCGAGGGCATGATCTCGTCGGCGAGATAGGCGCGCAATACCGGCAGGCGCTCCTCGACCTGGCTTTCGGTCGGGATCGCGACGCGGCGCGCGAGGTCAGCGACAAAGCCGCCCTCGTCGAAATAGCGCTCGGCGGCGGCAATGGCGGCGGCGCGGGTCATAGAGCCTCACAATTGGACAGGGCGGATAGCGAACCCTAGGATACGACAAAGCCGCACGAGAGGGAGGGTTGTCATGCAAGGGTTGTCGCAGATCGTCGAAGCGGGCGAGGCCGAACGCCTGGCGACCGGCTTCACCTTCACCGAAGGGCCGCTCTATCACCCCGAGGGCTTCTACTATTTCGTCGATGTGCGGGAGAGCAAGTTCTACCGGCTGCGGCCGGGCAGCCCGGCCGAATTGCTGCGCGAAAACACCGGCGAGGGCAACGGCACGACCTTCGACCCGCAGGGCCGGCTGGTGATCTGCGAAGGCGGCAACCGGCGCCTGACGCGCTGGCCGGCCGACGGCAAATTTGCCTCTTCAGAGGTGCTGATCGACCGTTTCGAGGGCAAGCGCCTCTCGCGGCCCAACGATCTCGTCTGCAAATCCGACGGCAGCATCTACTTCACCAATCCCGGGCTGCGCATCCCATTGGCCGAGCGCGAGCTCGACCCCTCGGCGGTCTATCGCGTGAAGCCGGACGGCTCGGTCAGCCATGTCGCCGATGTCGAATACCCGAACGGGCTCGCCTTCTCGCCCGACGAGCGCACGCTCTATGTCGCGAATACCCGCTTCGCCGCGTACATCCACGCGCTCGAACTCGACGGCGCCGGCAATTTGGTGCGACGGCGGATCTTTGCCGACATGTCGTCCGACGAGAAGATCGGCGTGCCCGACGGCATGAAGGTCGATGTCGAGGGAAGGGTCTACTGCACCGGGC
>DATLTH010000597.1:0-9347 GCA_035533695.1 Allostellaceae bacterium
CCGGTTCGCCCTGCTCGTCGGCTACGGCGTCTTCGTCGGTCAGCTCGGCAATTCCGGCATCAACGCTCCGCTGTACATTTATGTGTCGCGCTGGTTCGACCGGCGCCGCGGCACCGCCTTGGCCTTGCTCGGCAGCGGCTCCTCGGTAGCCGCCGCGATCTGGGCGCCGATTTTTGCCGTCACCGAGGCGCATGTCGGTTGGCGGCAGACGATGCTCGGTTTCGCCGCGATTGAGGTCGTGCTGATCCTGCCGGCGGCGGCGCTGTTCTTCGGACCGGCGCCGGAGACTGCCGGCGCCGAGGGCGACCGGCACGGTCCGCAACCGGGCGCCTCGGTGCTGGGTCTCAAGCCGGTGGTCGTGCTCGGCGGCTTGTGCACGGCCGGCTTTCTGTGCTGCGTGCCGATGGCGATGCCGCAAGGGCATCTGGTGGCGCTTTGCAGCGATGTCGGGATTCCGACGTCGCAGGGCGCGGCGATGCTTTCGGTGCTGCTCGGCTGCGCCTTCGTCAGCCGCCAGCTCTGGGGCTATGTCGCCGACCGGATCGGCGGCTTGCAGACGATCCTTGCCGGCTCGGTCTGCCAGATCACCGCGATGATCGGTTTTCTGGTGACGCAGAACGAGGCCGGGCTGTTCGCCGTCTCGGCGTGGTTCGGACTCGGGTTCAGCGGCATCATCCCGGCCTATGTGCTCGCGGTGCGCGAGCTGTTCCCGGCGAGCGAAGCATCGTGGCGGGTGCCGAGCGTGCTGTTGTTCAGCGGGTCGGGCATGGCGTTCGGCGGCTGGCTCGCCGGCGCGATCTACGACACGGTCGGCTTCTATGCCGCCGCCTTCGCAGCCGGCATCGTTTTCAACCTCGCGCACCTGATGGTCATCGGTGCGCTGGTCTGGCGCCAGCGCCGCTTCGCCGCCCAGGGGACCATGCCGGCGTCACGGGCGCAAAACGGGGATGCGATGCAAGTGCGGCGCGAATAATCGAGCGGCAGCCGGACGTAGAGAGCGAGTACGTACGTGCGGCGACAGCGTTGAGCCGGGAGCGCCATGCGACCTCTGCGCAAAATACTGATCGTCGATGATGATGCGGCGTTGCGCCAGTCGCTCGCCGAGCAGCTGGAGTTGCACGGCGAGTTTTCCTGCCATCAATGCGCCAGCGCGGCATCGGCGCTGGAGGTCGTCCGGAATGAACGCTTCGATGCCGTGCTGCTCGATGTCGGACTGCCCGATGGCGACGGACGCGAACTGTGCCGGCAGTTGCGCCATGCCGGGGTGACGAGCCCGATCGTGATGCTGACCGCGGCCGACAGCGACGGCGATACGGTGCTCGGCCTCGATGCCGGCGCCAATGATTACGTGACGAAGCCGTTTCGGTTGAACGTGCTGCTGGCGCGGCTACGCGCCCATCTGCGGCAGAACGAGTTGAACGACGAAGCGATCTTGACGATCGGCCCTTATACCTTCCGGCCGAGCGTCAAGCTGATGACCGATGCGAGCGGCCGCAAAAAGGTGCGGCTGACCGAGAAGGAAGCGGCGATCCTCAAATTCCTCTACCGGGCCGGCCGGGTGATCGGCCGCGACACCCTGCTCGGCGAGGTCTGGGGCTATAATGCCGGCGTGACGACGCACACGCTGGAAACCCACGTCTATCGGTTGCGCCAGAAGATCGAGCGCGATCCGATGCACGCCGAAATCCTGGTGACCGAGCCCGGCGGCTACCGTCTGCGGCCGTGAGGCGCGGTCGCCGGCGCCGCTCGGCGAGGCTGCCGTCCATCGCCCTGAAAGTCGCGCGCGATGTAGACGGTGTAGGTCTTGCCGCCGCCGGGGCCTGATTTTGTCGCGATCGTGGCGATCGGGGTCAATTCGGCAAAGTCGGGGCGCATCTCGCCGGCGAGACCGTGCTCGGTGACGGCGAGAAAATCCTCGCCCCGGTGTTTGTCGATGTTGTTGGTCAGCCGCCACTGGTCGGTGATGCCGGGGATCGGGTTCCATTCGACCGCGGAGAACGGGTGCGGGCGCACATTGTAGATCAGCGCCGCCAGCAGCTCGCGGTCGTCGGCGAGCAGGGTCAGCCCGGGATGTGCCGCGAGCAATGCCGAGACGCGCTCGCCAAGTTCGTGCCAGCCGCGCAGGCGATGCAGCGGATCGTATTTGGCGGGCAATGCGACGCCCAATGCCGCGAGCGCGTCGGTCGTGCCGAACAGCGCGATCGCGGCTGCCAGGTTGAGCGCGATCGATGCGATGACAAACCGTCGCCAGTCGCGGGCGAGCGCCCAGGCAATGATCAGAACGATCCCCGACACATAGGCGGGCGCGGCCCAGTTCGGCTCGGCGCGCGACAACAGGCTCTCGACCAGCATGAATGACAGGGTCGGCAGGGCAAAGGCAGCAAGAAGCCGCGCCCGCGGCTCGGCCAGCCTGCCCGGCCGCGCGACGATGGCGACCAATGCCGCGAAAAACAGCGGGCCGACAACGCCGAACTGCGAGCCAAGAAACTCCAGCAAGGCTAGGGGATGCACCAGGTTCCACGACAATTCGGCATTGTCGCGGACATGCAGATAGCTGACAAAGCCGTTGTCCCAGTTCCACCAAAGATTGGGCAGGTAGATCAGCATCGCGATCCCGGCGGCGACGAGCAGCGGCCGCAGATGCCGCCGCTCCGCCCTCACCAGAAGAACCAGGCCGAAGGCCGAAATCAGCCAGTAGACCATCGCATATTTGGCCAGCAGGCCGAGGCCCACGGCGATGCCGGCGACCAGCCACCAGCGCTCGCCGCCCGGCTCGCGCGCCCGAATGAAGGCGTACAATGCCGCCGCCCAGCACGGCAGCAGGACGGCGTCGGTGGAGATGATAAACGCCGACAGCGAGACGCCCGGAAGCGTCAGGTAGGCGAGCGCCGACCAGAACCCGGTGCGGCGGTCGTAGAGCCGGGCCGCGATCGCATAAACGAACGCGGCGGCGCCGGCGTGGAGCAGCGGGGCCGACAGCCGGATCGCGAACTCGCTGTCGCCGAAGGCCGCCGTCGTCAGCGCGATGACCCAGGCGATCAGCGGCGGCTTCGAGTAGTAGCCGAAGGCCAGGTGCTGCGCCCAGAACCAGTATTGCGCCTCATCGGGATAAAGCCCGGTTGACGGCACCGCCAGCCAGAGGAGCCGAACCGCGGTGACTGCCGCGATTGCCGCGAGAGTCCAGGTGCCGTAGGCGCGGCCGGCGCCAGATTGTGCCGCGGCGGCAACCGGCGGATGTTCCCCAGAGGATTCCCCAGAGGATTCCCCCGAGGATAGGCTCAGATCCTGCATTGCAACCCGCCGACCGCCGCGACCCGCACAGCATAGGGGAAACCGCGGCAAACCTGAGGCGACGTTGTCGCGGCGGCCGTGGGCCCCGCTTCACGACGTCGTGTCGCTGCGGTGCGGTCGGTTGGCTTGCCTTTGGCGCCCAGGTGGATTTTATAGCATTGTGAGCGCGGCATCGCGAACCGGCGTCGCCGCAGACCGCTCGCCAAGGGAGGACACATGCGCAAGACAGCATTCGTACTCGGCCTGCTCGCCGCGACAGCGGCGTGGCCGATGGCAAACGCCGCCGTTACAACCTACAAGGCCTCATTGAGCAGCGCCGCCGAAGTGCCGCCGGTAAAGGGCGCCGGCAAGGGCAGCGCGGCGGTCAATGTCGATATGGCGACCAAAGAGGTTTCCTGGCGCGTCGTGTATTCCGGGCTGAGCGGCCCCGCCGCGGCGGCGCACATCCACTGCGGCGCTGCGGCCGGCGCCAACGCCGGCGTTGCGGTGCCGCTCGGGGCCGCCGCCAGCCTCGCCAGCCCGATCCAGGGGTCGGGCACGATGACCGACGCGCAGATAGCCGATCTGACGGCCGGGAAATGCTATGTCAACATCCACACCGCCAAGAACAAGAGCGGCGAAATCCGCGGCCAGCTGGCGCCCTAAATAATTGATCTGTGGGCATCGGCGCGTTCTCTCGAAGGCCGGTGACAGACGACGCAGACCCGCGGGTCTCAGCCCGCGGGCGGCGGCGTGTTCGATGCTTCAACCCTGGATGATCGTGCCAGCCGGCGCGCTGACCGCCTCGTCGGCCCGGCCACGCGTCATAAGGAACCGGCGTTACCGCGTCGCGGTCGATGCGTCGTCGCTGACTTGGGTGATGGGCGGCAGGTGCTGGACAGCCACCTGGGTGACCAGGAACGTGAAGTCGAGCGTCGCCAGCCCGATGGCGATGACGACGAGGAATACGTTGAGGTTGGCCGCGACATGGTCGGCGCGGCGCAAAAACTCTCGGATCAGCAGGCGGTTGGGCGAAGACGGACGGTTCATAATCGAGCGGATTCCCTGACTGGCCCCAAAGGCTGACAGCTAGCTAAGCATCGATGGTGCGGTGCACAATTGCCGGTGAGACAGGTCAGCTATGCGTACCTTCCTGCCAGGCAGCCGGCAGGGCCGCCGCCTCGACAGATTAGCGGCAGGGCCGGGCGCCAGGGGTGCCGGTTTCGGGCGCTTGCGGTCAGGCGCCGATATGATCGGCGTAGTCTGCCGCCCCGATAGCCTCGCCGAAACTGTCGGGGATTTCCGCCAGCATCGTGGCGTTCCACGCCTCCCACTCGCCGACCAGGCGATCGTACAGCGCCGCCTGAAGCTGTTTCAGATTGGCCCGCTCGCGCGGATCCTGGACGACGTCGAACAGATAGGTGTTGTCGCGGATCTTCAGGTATTTGTGGTCGCCGTCGCGCATCGCGCGCTGCGCATTCGTCTTGTAGCGCCAGAACAGCTTGCGGGGTTCGGGTTGGCGCTCTGCCATCAGCACCGGCAGCAGGCTGATGCCATCCGGCGGATAGTCGGGATCGGGCGCGGCGCCCGCGGCTTCCAGGAAGGTCGCAAACCAATCCATCGTGATCATCGCCTGTTCGCTGGTCCGGCCGGCGGGGATGCGCTCGGGCCAGCACACCAGGGCCGGGACGCGCAGCCCGCCTTCCAGCAGCTCGGTCTTGATCCCGGTGAACGGCCAGGTGTCGGAAAAGCGCTCGCCGCCATTGTCGCTGGTGAAGACGACGACCGTGTTGCGGGCCAACCCGTTCGCATCGAGCGCCTGCAAGACACGTCCGACTTGCCGGTCCATCGCCTGGACCATGCGGGCGTAGGTGCGCTGGGTGCCGCCGTCGTGATGGCGCAGGCGGGTGCCGCGCAGCCGCTCGGACTCCGCTTCGTCGCCGGGGCCTTCCCACGGCCAATGCGGCGCGTTGAAATGCAGGCTCAAAAGGAAGCTTTGCCCGGTTTTGGCATGGCGCTCGATCGTCTCGACGGCGCGGTCGCCGAGCAGGCCGGTCAGGTAGCCCTCCTGGCGGATTGCTGTGTCGCCATCCCACAAATCGGCCGCGCCGCGCGTGTCGATGTGCGTGTAGTAGTCGACGGCGCCGCTCCGGATGCCCCAAAACCGCTCATAGCCGCTTTGCAACGGCCCGAATTTCGGCGGCACGCCGAGATGCCACTTGCCGATGAGGCCGGTCGCATAGCCGATCTTGCGCAATAGCGACGGCAAGGTCGGGTGTTCCGGCGGCAGGCCGACATCGGTCTTGCCGGCCAGCGGCTCTTCGAGGCCGAGCGGCAGCCGGTACTGGTAGCGGCCGGTGATCAGCGCGAGGCGCGTCGCCGAGCACACCGCCGAGTTGGCATAGGCCTGGGTGAAGCGCACGCCGCGCTCGGCGATGGCGTCGATGTTGGGGGTCGAAAAATCCCGCCGCCCGCAGCACGACAAGTCGGCATAGCCGAGATCGTCGGCCAGGATGAACACGATGTTGGGAAGCGCGGGTTGTGAGGGCATGGTGGGCGTTGTCCTTTCTGGGGCGTCCTCTCTGGGGCGTCCTCTGTGGCGGGGGGCGTTCATCCGGCAGTTCCTTCGCCGGCTTGTGCCCCGTTACCGCATTGCTCTATTGGTTCGATCGGGGTCATACCCTAGTCAGCAAATCCGGCGGAGCAAGCGACGATGCCCGGCTTTACCACACGGCCCGAGATCCGCGGCACCTTCGGGGTCGTCGCGACGACGCATTGGCTCGCGTCCTCGGTGGCGATGAGCATCCTCGAACGCGGCGGCAACGCGTTCGACGCCGCGGTCGCAGCCGGCTTCACCTTGCAGGTCGTCGAGCCGCACCTCAACGGCCCGCTCGGCGAAGCGCCGATCCTCGTCTACAGCGCACAAAGCCGGCGGGCCGACATGATCTGCGGCCAGGGGGTCGCTCCGCAAGCGGCGACGATTGCCCGTTTCAAGGAACTCGGCCTCGATCTGATCCCCGGCACGGGCCTCCTCGCCGCCGCGGTGCCGGGCGCTTTCGACGGCTGGGCCCGGCTGTTGCGCGACTGGGGCACGATGCCGCTCGCCGAATTGATGATGCCGGCGCTGGGTTATGCCGAGAACGGCTACCCGCTGATCGGCCGCATCCGCGACACGATCATGACCGTGGCCGATCTGTTCCGCCGGGAATGGACGACCTCCGCCGCGGTGTACCTGCCGGGCGGCCGGCCGCCCACGCCCGGGCATCTCTTCCGCAACCCGGCGCTGGCGGCGACCTACCGCCGCGTGCTGGCAGAGGCGGCGGCGGGCGGCGGCAGCCGCGAACGCCAGATCGAGCGCGCGCGCGACGTCTGGTACAAGGGCTTCGTCGCCGAGACGATCGAGCGTTTCTGCCGCACCCAGAAGGTGCTCGACGCTTCGGGCCGCCATCACGGCGGCCTGCTCAACGCCGACGACATGGCGCGCTGGCAGGCCCCGGTCGAGACGCCGCTCAGCTACAACTACCGCGGCCATACCGTCCTCAAGGGCGGGCCGTGGAGCCAGGGGCCGGTGATGCTCCAGCAGCTGGCCTTGCTGCAGGGCTTCGACCTCGACGATCTCGACCCGGTCGGGCCGGAATTCGTCCATCTCGTCACCGAATGCGCCAAGCTCGCCTATGCCGACCGCGAGGCATGGTACGGCGACCCGGATTTTGTCGACGTGCCGATGGCGACATTGCTTTCGCCCGCCTACAACGACGCCCGCCGCAAGCTGGTCGGGGAGCGCGCCTCTCTCGAATTGCGCCCCGGCAGCCCGGACGGCCGCCAGCCCTATGTGCTGGTCGGCGGCATGGCGGTCGCCGCCGCGGCCGGCATCGGCGAACCGACGGTTGGCCCCATGGCGGGCATGTATGACGGCATCGGCGAGCCGACGACCAGCGAGTTGGGCGTCGTCGCCGGCGACACCTGCCACCTCGACATCATCGACCGCTGGGGCAACATGGTCTCGGCGACGCCGTCGGGCGGCTGGCTGCAATCGTCGCCGGTCATCCCCGAACTCGGCTTCTGCCTCGGCACCAGGATGCAGATCGCCTGGCTCGACGAGCGCTCGGCCTCGTCCCTCCAGCCGGGCAAGCGGCCGCGCAGCACGTTGTCGCCGACGCTGGCGCTAAAGGACGGCGAGCCGTGGATGGCGTTTGGCACGCCGGGCGGCGACGGCCAGGACCAGTGGTCGACCCAGCTCCTGCTGCATCACCTCCATCACGGGATGAACCTGCAGGAGGCGATCGACTGCCCGGAATTCAACAACGATCACGCGCCCTCGTCATTCTATCCGCGCGCCGCCAATCCGGGCGGGCTGGTGCTCGAGGGCCGCTTCCCGCAGGCGACGCTGAAGGCATTGGAGGCGCGCGGCCACAAGGTGCGCTCCGGCGAAACGTGGTCGGGCGGCCGGCTCACCGCCTGCGCCCGCGAAGCGACGCCGGAGGGCACGATCCTCAAGGCCGCCGCCAACCCGCGCGGCATGCAGACCTACGCGGTTGGCCGGTAGCCTCTTCTTCTACTCCCTCTCCGCCCCCCGTGGGCCATGGCGGGGCGGAGAGGGTTGGGGTGAGGTGGGGGATTCCAGAGCGCTCGCCGGCAACCCACCTCACCCTCCCATCGCTCCGCGATGGGCCCCTCCCTCTCCGCCCTGAAGGGCGGAGAGGGAAATGTGTAACCGACCACCGCAACCTTGCTTTAGCCGCGGCCGACATAGGGCATCTTGTTGGCCATCACGGTCATGAACAGGACGTTGGCGTCCAAGGGCAGGCTCGCCATGTAGCGCACGCCTTGGGCGACGTGGCGCACGTCGATGCGGGCCTCGGCCTCGACCTTGCCGGTCGCCTGCAAGCGCCCGACCGAGGTGTCGGTGTTGCGCTCGGTCGCGGCGTTGCCGATGTCGATCTGGCCGCAGACGATGTCGAGATCGCGCCCGTCCAATGACAATGACCGGGTCAATCCGGTCAGCGCGTGCTTCGTCGTGACATAGGGGGTCGAGTTGCGCCGCGGCACATGCGCCGAAACGGAGCCGTTGTTGATGATGCGGCCGCCGCGCGGCGCTTGTTCCTTCATCATGCGGAAGGCGTGCTGGGCGCACAGGAACGAGCCCGTCAGGTTGGTCTGCACGACGCCCATCCACTGCTCGTAGGTGAGATCCTCGAAGGGGATGCCGCGGGTGCTGGTGCCGGCGTTGTTGAACAAGAGATCGATGCGGCCGTAAGTGTCCTTCACCGCGGCGAACAATGCCGCGATCGAAGCGGCGTCGGCAACGTCGGTCGGGACCACAAGGGTGCGCGGCGGCGGCGCGTTCGCGAGCGTTGCGGTCTCTTCCAGCATGTGCTTGCGGCGGCCGGCGAGCACGACATTCCAGCCATCCTCGATCAGCGCATGCGCCGAGGCGCGGCCGATGCCGCTGCCGGCGCCGGTGACGACCGCGATTTTCGCGTGCGTTGTCATTGGCGATTTCTCCCTCAATCGAAGCTTTAGGCGGCCTGGTGAATTATCGGGGCCAGTGTTGCCGTTGAAACAGACGATTCGCAATGGCGGCTGAACGTGCGCTTCTGCCGGATGAGCAGCCTCGCTGCTACCAAACGCTGATGCCGGCCCCGGCATCGGCGTTCGCCGTCGACAAATTATCTAAAATTGAATGCAGTTAGTTTTCTTAACCTAGAATTGCTCGTCAAACGAGTGAACCACTCATTCGATTTAGGGCTTCGTTAAACAGTAACCGCTAGCTTCGCCTTATGGACGATCCCTTCGACCTGACCGACATGCTGGGCGACGATGCTTTTGCGAATGACCGCGAATCTACCGCCGGATCGGCGATGACCCCCGAACTGCCCGCGCCCGACACCAAGCGATGGGTGGTCCGGCGCAAGGCGGTTGTCGTCCAGGCGGTACGCGCCGGCTCGATCAGCCTGCAGGAAGCGTGCCGGCGCTATAACCTGTCTGTCGAGGAATTCCTGGCGTGGCAGCGCGCCATCGAGCGCCACGGCGTTCCCGGCCTGCGGGTGACCCGGCTGCAGATCTACCGCGACACC
>DATLTH010000598.1:0-3218 GCA_035533695.1 Allostellaceae bacterium
CGCGGCGCTCTGCACGGTGGCGTGGGGCGGTGCGAATGTTGGAGCCCGTCGAACCCGCGCGCGCTCGGGCATCGGCCGCGGTGGTGGCCGGCGCACCGGCGGCCTGGCGACCGGCTTGCGCACCGGATGCGCCGGCGGGGGCGGCAGCGGCGGCGTCACCTCGGCGACAGGTGGCGGGCGCGGCGGCGTCTCGACGACGGGCGGCGGCGGGGGCGGAATCTCCGGGATCGGCGGTGGGGGGATCGGCTCGGCCGGCGCGAGCCGGACCTCGATCCCCTTGGGTTGCGGCACCGGAAGGAGCGTCAGCGGCACGTTTCCGACCAGGAGGATCAGGGCGGCGACGAGGCCGCCGTGCCCGGCGAGCGAGACTGCGAGCGGCAGAGAGAACGAGCGGTTCACTTCGGCCGGGTTCCCTCGGCGAGCAGCGACACCTTGCTAAAGCCGGCCGTATTGACGAGGCCCAGCGTGTCCATCAGGCGCTCGTAGCTGATCGTCTTGTCGCCGCGCACATAGATGATGCGCTCGGGATCGGCGGCGGCGAGCCGGGCGAGGCGACCCGCGAGATCCGCCGGTGCGATCCGCTCGTCGCCGATGAAGGCATTCCCGTCGCGGTCGAGGCTCAAAATGATCGGCTTCTGCGGCTGGGTGATCTGGGCGGCGCTCGATTTCGGCAGATCGAGCGGAACCCCGACGGTCAACAATGGCGCGGTCACCATAAAGATGACGAGCAGCACCAGCATGACATCGACCATCGGGGTCACGTTGATCTCGGCGAGCGGCTGGTAGCGGTCTTCGCCCACCTCGCCCGAGGGCAGCAATCGGATGGCCATCTCCTACGCCCCGACGCCGCGCGACAACAGCCCGCCGGAACGCCCGATCAGGGCTTGCATGCGGCCGGCCAGGCGGCCCAGATCGACGGTGAATTTGTTGTAGGCGACAACCGCCGGGATCGCCGCGGCCAGCCCCATGGCGGTCGCAAACAAGGCTTCGGCGATGCCCGGCGCCACGATCCCGAGACTGGTGTTCTGGGCGGCGGCGATGCCGGCAAAGCTGCGCATGATTCCCCACACCGTGCCGAACAGGCCGATGAACGGCGCGGCCGAGCCGAGCGTCGCGAGGAACGGCAGGTTGGTTTCGAGGCGCCGCATCTCGCCGTTGAGCGTCAGGCGCATCGCCTGCTCGATGCGCTCGCGCCGCTCGCGGGCCGATTCGGCATCGGCCGAGAGCGCGATCGCATTCTCTCGCACCCCGGCGGCGAGCACCTGCCCGCCCAGGTCGCGCGGCGTCGCCGCACCGTCCCACAACTCGCCGGCCGAGCGCGCGGCCGCTGCGCGCGCCTCATGCGCGCCCATCGCCCGGCGTGCGGCTCCGAACCGAAACAACTTGTCGACGATGACCGCCCAACTCCACACCGAGGCGGCAAGGAGCAGCAACAAATCGCCCTTGACGATGATGTCGGCGTTGACGAACAGGTTGACAATCGACAGGGATGCCGCCGGGTCGTTCACCACTATTGCCTCCGCGATATCGGCTCCCGCGCCCGCTGCTATCTTCCGGGCGGGGGCCTCAGATTGCCGTTGGGATCGTAGGTGTGGATGTGGATCGCGCCGACCGCGGCGCTGATTTCGGCGCTGTCGATCGGCGGCGTTGTGCCGGCTTGGCACAGCGTCGCGTGCAGAACCCAGACATAGCCCCCGTGCCAGAGGGGGCCGAGCCGCTCCACCGCAACGCACCCGCGGCTTCCGTCAAAAAACTCGATGGTGCTCTGCGCCCCGGGTTGACTGCCGCCCGGCCGGAAATTGTGCCAGCCGGTGCCGCGCCGCGCCACCCGGTTCATGTCCCGGAAATCACCGGGCATGTGCGCGAATCCGGATGATACCGTGCAGGCGCCATTATATTGATCGGCTGTGAGCTTGTAAGGATCGAAGACTTGAACATCCGCTTCGATCGAGAAGCGCCCGCTAACGGTGGTAATCAGTTGATGAGCAATCGTGCAATCGCCATACGAGATCGGCACATTGCTGCCGGCCATGTAGGACTGTGCACTCATGACCTTTGGCCCCTCCTGGCATTTGCCGGCGGCGCCAGTATTGATGCGCGCCCCGCCGCAAGCGATCACCGGCCATTTGTCCTCCTCGACGCGGACATTGCCGATCATTCCGGGCGTTGACCTGAAGTGCTGGGGCGGCGGTTGCGGCGGGGTCACCACGATTTCGGGCAGCGTTATTTGCGGGACCTGCGCGAAGGACGAACCGGCCGATCCCGCGCATAAGGCGGCGATCACCAGCCCGGCAACCGATGCCGTCCCCCGCGTCATGCTCCCCCCGCCAGCGCCGTTCGTGAGCCGGGATCGATTGTTGGGCGCGACGATACATCGGTTCGATGGGGCAGCAAAATCACGTTTGTCCCGTCCGCGCCGCCGCGAACCTGTCACGGCTCCGGGCGCCTGGTACTCTTGCGCGGCGCGGGCTGCGGTGGGATGCTCGGAACCAATCCGGAATTTCTGCGCGCGCTTGCTTGGAAAGGAAGAGGTAGCGTGAACGACGTGTCGTCTCTCAGCGAAGGCAAAGCCCTGGCGCAAGGTCCCGGCGCCCTGGGCGGGATCAAGATCATCGACCTGACGCGGGTGCTGGGCGGTCCCTACTGCACGATGGTCCTGTCCGACCACGGCGCCGAGGTGATCAAGCTGGAGCCGCCGCAGGGCGATGAGACGCGCGAATGGGGGCCGCCTTTCGACGATGCGGGCGACGCCAGCTACTTCATCGGCATCAACCGCAACAAGAAGGGCGTCGGCCTCGATCTATCGAAGCCGGCGGGCCGCGAGGTGCTGCTGCGTCTGCTCGAGGGTGCCGACATATTGGTCGAGAACTTCAAGCCCGGCAGCATGGAGAAGTGGGGCCTCGGCTATGAGGCGGTGCTGTCAACGCGGTTCCCGCGCCTCATTCATTGCCGCGTCTCCGGCTTCGGCGCCGATGGGCCGATGGGCGGCTTTCCCGGCTACGACGCGATCTTGCAGGCGATGGTCGGGCTGATGTCGATCAACGGCACCGAAACCAGCGGCCCGACCCGGCTCGGCAACCCGATCGTCGATATCGCGACGGGCCTCTTCTCGGCGATCGCGATCCTGATGGCGCTCCATGAGCGGACGAATTCGGGCAAGGGGCAATTTTGCGACATGACATTGCATGTTTGCGGCATGGCGTTATTGCATCCGCACG
>DATLTH010000599.1:0-4004 GCA_035533695.1 Allostellaceae bacterium
CACACCGACCTGGTGCAAATCCTGCTCGACGAGTCGGGCTATACCGGGATGCTCCAGGCCGACACCGCGCCCGACGCGCCGGGCCGGCTCGAAAACCTCAAGGAACTGGTCGTCGCAATGGCCGAGTTCGAAAACCTCGCCGGGTTTCTCGAACACATCAGCCTGGTGATGGACAACGCCGCCGATCTCGGCGGCGACGTGGTCAGCCTGATGACCCTGCACAGCGCCAAGGGGCTGGAATTCGACACGGTGTTCCTGCCGGGCTGGGAGGAGGGGTTGTTCCCTAGCCAGCGCTCGGTCGACGAGCACGGGCTCAACGGACTCGAAGAGGAACGCCGGCTCGCCTATGTGGGGCTGACCCGGGCGCGCCGTCGCGCCTATGTCTCGTTCGCCGCCAATCGGCGTATCCACGGCCAGTGGCAAAGCTCGGCACGGGCCCGCTTTGTCGACGAATTGCCGGCGGCGCATGTCGAGATGATGACCGAGCCGGGTCTCGGCGGCAGCGCCGGCGGCTGGGCGACGACCTCGCCGTGGGGCGCGAACTGGCGCGGCACCGGCACTAGCGGCGGGGAGACCCGGCTGCTGCGCACCCCGTCGCGGCCGCCGCTGCTGGTCGAGAGCACGCGGGTGCCGGCGCGCGGCCAGGAGGTGCCGAAGATCGGCGGGTTCGCGGCCGGCGACCGGGTGTTTCACCAGAAATTCGGCTATGGCGTGATCCGTGTCGTCGAAGACAACAAGCTGTCGATCGATTTCGAGCACGCCGGCGACAAGAAGGTGATGGACGCGTTTGTCGAGCGGGTGTGAAATTCTCGCGCGTATACTGGGCGTCGTCAGCGCCGCCGGCAGTATTCTATGGTGGTTCTGCCGGAACGCCATCGCATCGTGGTTTTTCGATCAGGTGGTGCGCGTGAGTGGTCCGGTGATTCCCTACATCATCGAATACGGTCCGCCCGCCGCTTTGGCATTGGTTGCATTGTGGCTGTTGGGTGCGCGCAGGCTTGTGGACGTACCTCTTTCCCGCTTTAGGGGAAAAACGACTGCACGCGGCGTCGCGCCGACGCTAGCGCGTTCCGGAGGGACGCCTATCTACGAAATTATCGCCCACGTTGCGCGGCGCGTTGGCGATGCTGACAGCGAGGGGTTTTGGCCAAAAGCGCGGCAGGTGATCCGCGAGGCCGCTCTTGATAAAAGGTTAGGGCTTAAGGGGTTCAGATCAGAGAAAGAAGTCCTCGGCGGTAATGATGGTATGACGGCGTGGCATTCAGTGCGAAGCGATGTGCCAAATGATTATTGGATTAACGCAGACATAAGCGTGCTTGCGACCTCAGAAGAATTTTCTAAACGATTAGGATTAAATACGTTTCCACAAAAATTATCGAATGGAAAGTTTACCAGCGAGAAGATTTTTCTCTATGCAGGCTTAATCGGCGATTGGCAAGAAGTGCAATCGCTATGGCCTTAGCATCCTCGTCCCACCTCGCCGAAAAGGTCAGCGTTGTCCAAGGTGTTGTACGAACTCCGCGAGGAGTCCGCGCGCTTTGCCCTCAAGGAGAGCGCAATCGCGTGCGCAAGGCTCATCCTCAACGGGATTTCTCCCCTGGACCAAATCCGGGGTCCCAATGACCGAGGATTACACGTGATCGCCGGCCGAACCTGGCGCATCACGGCCGAAATTCACGGCGCGGCGGCCGGCGCGGCGGCTGCCGAACTGACCGAGGAGGGCGCGAGCGGGATTGCACTGTTCGAGACCGACGAGGCCGCCGACACCTGGCGGCTCGAGGTCTATGCGTCCGGCAGGCGGCTCGACGCGGCGCTGGCGGTGAGGCTCAAGCTCGCGGTCGCAGCTTCCGGCGGCGAAATCCTCGCGTTGGGCGAGGAAATCGTGCCCGAGCGCGACTGGCTGGCCGAGACCCGGCGCGCGTTTCCGCCGCTGACGATCGGGCAGTTTCTGGTGCACGGTTCGCACTGGCAGCCACCGGCGCGGACCGGCGCGATCGCGGTCGAGATCGACGCAGCGATCGCATTCGGCACCGGCGAGCACCAATCGACTGCAGGCTGCCTGCTGGCGCTCGACCGGATGGCGCGGCGCCGGCGCTTTGCCCGCCCGCTCGACATCGGCACCGGCAGCGGCATCCTGGCGATCGCCGCAGCCAAGCGGCTGCACCGCCGAGTGCGGGCCAGCGATATCGACGCCGGGTCGGTGCGCGTGGCGCGGCACCACATCCGCCGCAACGGCGTCGCCGCGCTGGTGCGCGCGGAGTGTACCCCGGGGTTTCGCGGCCGCGCCCTTAAGGGCCGGCGCTACGATCTGATCTTCGCCAACATTCTGGCGCGGCCTTTAACGCAAATGGCGCGCGATCTCTCGCGCGCCATTGCCCCCGGTGGGGTTGCGGTGCTGTCGGGGCTGCTGCGCCGGCAGGAGGCGTTTGTGCTGGCGGCCTATCGGCTCCGCCGGCTTCGCCTCGCCGGACGCATCACGCTCGACGGCTGGTCGACGCTGATTATGCGCGCCGGCCGGCCTTGTGATCGAGCCACGGCAGAAGATCCAGCGGGCTGACCGGCCGCGGCCCGATCGCGGCGGCTTCGGCCTTTTCGGCCTTGCGGCGGCTGCAGTCCGCGCCCTCGACGATTGCCGGGATCTGTGAACGGTGGATACCGATATCGGCCAGCGCGCGGTCGTCGAGCGCGGTCAATTCGGTATAGGCGCGCCGGCGGGCGTGGCGAGTGGCAAGGGCTTCACGCGCGGCGGCAAACAGGCTGATCAGCGACATCGTCGCCTCCTAAGCATTATTGTGCATCGCACAAATGGGTAAACTAGCAGAAATTTCCCACGCGAAATTGCGCATTGCAGCCATGCAGAAGGTCAGTCTCACTGACAGAATTTGGCAGAATTGTGTTGCATCGCAAACACGGCGCAACGGGGATGCGTCCGCTTCAGGAATGCGGGTAGAGTGTCGCTGCGCCGCATTGTCGGCCGGGGGTCGGATCGAGGGTAGAGGGATGAAGGCGACGCGCGAACACCTAGCCCGGCTGTTGAAGGAGACGGGCTCCGCCTACGACCCTGACGGCGTCGCGGGGCTGATCGCCGGGGTGCTGGCAGCGCCGGAGGAAATCGGCACGAGCTGGCACCGGCTGGTCGCCGACCCCGTGCCGGCCGAGCTTGCCGCGGCGCTCGAAGCGTTGCGCCGGCAGCTCGTCGCCGGGCATCGCGACGGGCTCGGACCAGACGATTTCGCCCGGCTGCCGCGGGAAGCGCGTGTTGCCGCGCTACGCAAGGAGCTGACGCGGCGCGGCCTTTCCGGGTTCATCGTACCGCACGCCGACGAATACCAGGGCGAATACGTGCCGCTACGCGGCCAGCGCCTCGCCTGGCTGACCGGGTTCACCGGCTCGGCCGGTGCCGCGGTCGTGCTGGCAAAGCGCGCCGCGATGTTTGTCGATGGGCGCTACACGTTGCAGGCCGCGGCGCAGGTCGACGGCAAATTGTTCGAAATCCGCCACCTCGTCGACGACCCGCCGCCGCGCTGGTTGGCCGGCGCGCTCGGCAAGGGCGAGATCGTCGGCTACGACCCGTGGCTGCACACGCCGGTCGAGGTCGAGCGGCTGCGTGAGGCGGCGGTGCGCGCCGGCGGCGAATTGCGCGCGGTCGACGGCAACCCGCTCGACCATGTATGGCAGAACCAGCCGGCGCCACCGCTGGCGCCGGTGACGCCGCAGGAGCTGCGCTTCGCCGGCGAGAGCAGCGAAGCGAAACGCGCTCGGCTGGCGCAGGCGCTGGCTTCCAACGGCATCGCGGCGGCGGTGCTGACGATGCCGGAATCGATCGCCTGGCTGCTCAACATCCGTGGCGGCGACGTGCCGCACACGCCGCTGCCGCTGTCCTACGCGATCCTGCGCGGCGACGCGTCGGTCACGCTGTTTGTCGACCGGCGCAAGCTCGCGCCGGGGCTCGACGCGCATCTCGGCAACGCCGTGGCGATCGAGCCACCCGAGCGATTGGGCCC
>DATLTH010000600.1:0-8021 GCA_035533695.1 Allostellaceae bacterium
GCTGATGAGCGGCACCTCATTGGACGGCATCGATGTTGCGGCCCTGGCGACCGACGGCGAATGGCAGGTCGTCGCCGGCCCGGCCCTCACGGTGCCCTACCCCGACAGGTTCCGCGAGCGGCTGCGCGCCGTGCTCGGCGCGGTCGGCTCGCCGGCGGACATGGCCGAGGTCGAGGCCGAGCTGACCCGGCTGCATAGCGACGCGGTCGCCGACTTTCGCAGGCGGCATCCGGAATTTGCGTTCGACCTCGTCGGGTTTCACGGCCACACGGTCTTGCACCGGCCGGCGCAGCGCCGCACCCGGCAGATCGGCGACGGCGCCTTGCTCGCCCGCCTCGTCGGGGTCGATGTCGTCGCGGACTTTCGCTCGGCCGATGTCGCCGCGGGCGGCGAGGGCGCGCCATTGGCGCCGCTTTACCACGCCGCGCTCGCCGCCGGGCGGGCGAAGCCGCTCGCCGTCCTCAACCTCGGCGGGGTCGCCAACGTCACCTGGATCGGGCCGGGGATCGGCAACGGATCGGACGAAATCCTCGCGTTCGACACCGGGCCGGGCAACGCGCTGATCGACGATTGGGTGCGATGCCACACCGGTGCCGCGGCCGATTTGGATGGCGCGCTGGCGCGGGCGGGGCAGCCCTCCGCGGCCCTTGTCGCGCGTTTTCTCGACCATCCCTATTTCGCGCGCACCCCGCCCAAATCGCTCGACCGCGACGAGTTCCGCGACGCCGTGCCGGCCGGCCTTTCGCCCGCCGACGGCACCGCGACATTGACCGAGATGACCGCGGCGGCGGTCGCGGCGGCCACGAACCACTTTCCCCGGCCGGCATGCGAATGGCTGGTGTGCGGCGGTGGCCGCCATAACCCGGCGATCATGGCGGCGCTCACCCGCCGCCTCGGCGCACCGGTGCGCCCGGTCGAAGCCGCCGGGTGGAACGGCGACGCGCTCGAGGCGCAGGCCTTCGCCTATCTGGCGGTGCGCTCGATCATCGGGCTGCCGCTGAGCCTGCCCTCGACGACCGGCGCGCCCCGCCCGATATGCGGCGGCCGGCTGTTCCCGGCCGCCGCGGCGTGACCTCAGCCGGCCGGCTTGACGACGATCCTGCCGACCATCATCGGATGGATCGTGCAGAAGTAGGTGAACTCTCCCGGCGACGCGAAGGTGTAGGAAAAGCTGTCCTTGGTATCGAGCGCGGCCGAATGGAAGACGCGGTCCCTGTCGGTCACGGTGTGGGGCGCAGTATCTTCGTTGACCCAGGTCACCTTGGTGCCGGCGCTGATCGTCAGCGTCACCGGGTTGAACTTCATGTTGTGGATCTCGACGACGGTCGTTGTGGCCGCCGCCGGTACGGCGTCGCCGGCCAGGACGGTGCCGGGTACTGCGGCAAGAAACGCCGCGAACATCAGCATCTTCGACATGATTGTCTCCGTTCAGTGCAGTTCTCAGTCGGGTGAATAGGCATTCCTCTCCCGTCATGGCCGGGCCTGAACCCGGCCATTTGCGGTCGAGAGAAAGCGGGTCTAGGCGACGAGCGGGGTTTCGGTCAGGGCCGGCGCGCCGGCCTTGCCGCGGACGAAATCAACGTCGCGCAGGCCGAGATACTTGCGCAGCTGCCCGGCCGGCACCGCCATCGGCCCGGGCGCCGGCGCGGTGCCGGGGGCCGGCTGCGGGAAGGCGGTCGAGGCGGCGGTGTGCAGCGTGATATGACCCTCGACCTTCTGGATGATCTGGTGGATGTGGCCGTTCAGCACGGTCACCGAGCCGAAGCGCTTCAAATAGCCGAGCGCGCGCGGCGCATCGGTGGTGCCCCAGCCCCAATCCGCGTAGATCGTCCACAGCGGCAGGTGCGCGAGAACCACGATCGGGGTGCTCGCCGAGCGGTGGGCGAGGTCCTTTTCGAGCCATTCGAGCTGCTCGTTGCCGAGCTCGGCAAGTCCGGTGGATTTGAACCCGGGGTTGAAGTTGAACACGTTGATCAGGGCAATGAAATGAACGCCGCCGGCATCGAAGGTGTACCAGCCCTTGCCCTGGGTTCCCTTGCCGTAGCGCTCGAGGTAGAGCTTGCCGTTGTCGGCATCGGCGACGTCGTGCTCGCCGGGGATGAAGTGGACCGGCTTGTTCGCCCCCTTGATCACCTGGTCGGCGATGTCCCACTGCTCGGGCTTCGACAAATGGCTGATATCCCCCGTATGCACGAGAAACGCCGGCTCGACCGGCATCGCCTTGATCTTGGCGATCGCCTCGCCGAGGGTCTCCGCCGGGTCGGGGTTGGGCGGCAGCTTGAACCCGATATGGCTGTCGCTGATCTGCACGAAATTGAGGGCTCCCGTCGCCGCGCCGGACGACGTTCGCGCTCGCGTCATGGCCAAGATCGCGGCGGCGCGGCCGGCGGGTGGCGCCGGCGATTCGCCGCTCGTTCGCCAGTGGCGCCGCTGGTGGCGCCGCTGGTGGCGCCGCTGGTGGTCATCGGCGGCCGGGTTCGGCCTCGGCGCGACTTGCGCCGCCGCACTCTCAATCCTGCTGCTGATGCCGCGGGCGCCGGGGTTCACCGAGCAGATCGTCGCCAGCCATATTCGCGCCCTGCAACCCGGGCATCTCGAAGACGTCGTATCGACCGACCAGCACACCGTCAAGCCGTGGTTCGACGGCCGCATCGATTTTGCCCCGCCGGTCAAGGATCTCGTGGCCGACCGCTTCCCGCTCAAGGGCGGGCGGCTCGACTATGTCGGCGGACGGCCGGTCGCGGCGCTCGTCTATCAGCGCGACAAGCACCTGATCGACCTCTATGTCTGGCCGGAAGCGGACGGCGCCGGGCAGCCGCCGGAAACCACGCAACTTCAGGGCTACAACGTCGTGCACTGGAATGAAGGCGGCATGTCGTTGTGGGCGGTGTCCGACCTCGAATTGCGCCAGCTGAACGAATTTGTCGAAGATTGGCGACGATCGCCCTAACGATCGCCTTGACCGGAACGGCGCCGTCGCGTCGTATCGGGCAGCAGCGTCCTGATGGCAGTCGAATGATTGAGGTTCGCGGTCTCGCAAAGTCGTTTGGCACTTTGCGGGTGGTCGAGGACGCCAGTTTCGTCGCGCGCGACGGCGAGATCACCGGCCTGATCGGCCTCAACGGCGCCGGCAAGACCACCATGTTCCGGCTGATCTGCACCGTCTTGCGGCCGGACCGCGGCGTGACGCTGATCGACGGCGTCGACGCCGAAAGCGACCCGCTGGCGGCTCGGCGCCGGCTCGGCGTGCTGCCCGACGTCCGCGGCCTTTATCCCCGGCTGACGGCGCGCGAGCACCTCGCCTATTTCGGCGAACTGCACGGGCTCGGCCGCGAGGAGATCGAGGAGCGGGTCGCCGAGGTGGTCGAGGTCCTGCGCATGGAGGATTTCATCGATCGCCGCGCCCGCGGCTTTTCGCGCGGCCAGCAGATGAAGGTGGCGCTCGGCCGGGCCCTGGTGCACCGGCCGCACAACATCATGCTCGACGAGCCGACCAACGGCCTCGACGTGGCATCGAGCCGCGCCGTGCGCGACCTCTTGCGCCGGCTGCGTGCCGAGGGGCGCTGCATCCTCTTGACCAGCCACATCATGCAGGAGGTCTCGGCGCTGGCCGACCGCATCATCGTACTGGCGCGCGGCCGGGTCGTGCTCGACGGCACTTCCGCCGAACTGCGCGGCGCGACCGGGCTCGACGATCTCGAGGAGATTTTCATGCTGGCAACCCGCGAACCGCTGGCTGAGCCGGCGCTCGCTGCCGGGGATTGACGATGGCTGCGATCCTGATCGTGTTTCGCAAGGAGATGGCCGACCATCTGCGCGACCGGCGCAGCATCCTGGTGGCGATGATCTATCCGCTGATGGGGCCGATCCTGCTCGGCATCATGTTTCTGTTTGTCGGCGGCTCGATGCAGGTCGGCGGCAATACAGGCGCGCCGCTGGCCGTGCCGGTCGTGCACCCCGAGGGAGCACCTGATCTCGTGCGGTTCCTGGAGAAGCACGGCGTCACGATCGAGCACCTGTCATTCGACCCGCGCAGCCTGGTCGCCGGCGGCCGCGCGCCCCTCGCCCTGATCCTGCCGGACGCGGCGAATGCCGGTCGGCCGGGACCGGTGCCGGTACACCTGCTGACCAACCCGTCGCGCTTTGACAGCATCGTCGCGGCCGGCCGGGTCGTCGCACTGCTCAACCAGTACCAGCAGGAAGCGCTGCGCGGCCGGCTGCACGCCGCCGGGTTGCCCGCCGGCATCATGAACGTGTTGCAGATCGAGCAGGAGAATATCGGCCGGGCGGCCGGGCCGGCGGTCATCCTGCTGACGATGATCCCGCCCTTCCTGATCTTCACGCTGTTTACCGGCGGGGTGCACGTCACGCTCGATTCGACGATCGGCGAGCGCGAGCGCGGCTCGTTTGAGCCGTTGATGATGAACCCGGTGACGCTCGGCGAGGTTCTCGCCGGCAAGCTGGGCGCTTCGGTCATCTTTACGCTGATGGCGCTCGGCGTTCAGGTGATCGGCTTCTGGGTCATGCTGCATTCGGTGCCGCGCGCCTCGCTCGGGCTGCTCGCGCCGCCCAGCGCCGTGCGCCTGGCGCTTGTCGTCTCGGTGTGTCTGCCGCTCGCCGTGCTCGCCGCGGCGACGCAATTGCTGATCTCGGCGGTGACAAGAAGCATGAAGGAGGCGCAGACCTATCTCGGCCTCTTGCCGCTGATCCCGGGCCTCGCCGGCATGGTATTGGCGCTGGCGCCGGTCAACGCGCAGCCGCTGCTCGCGGCAATCCCGACCTTCGGCCAGACTTTGCTGATGGGGCAGCTGGTGCGCAACGAGACGGTAAGCTGGGTCTTTATCGCCATCACCGCGGTGGCGACCCTGACCGCAACCGGCCTCCTATTGCTGCTCGGTTTCCGCCTCTACGAGCGCGAAACGATCCTCTTCCCGGCCTAAGAACCGATCCGGAAAGCATCGGCGCCGTTGTCCGGTCTACAGATCGCGCGTATTCTCCGGCCCGGCCAAGGAGTGCGCAGGAGATTGCTGTAGCCCGCTGTCGCCGAGCGAGACCGCGAAGCGAGCTAACGCATTGAAAGAGCCCGTAGCTCAGCCGGTAGAGCAACTGACTTTTAATCAGTAGGTCATGGGTTCGAATCCCATCGGGCTCACCATTGTAACAAATGACTTAGGGACATCTATGTGAATCCGGGCAAGCGGTAGGTATCCCCAAGGTATCCCGTGAGCCGAACTCGGGTCGGTTGGCTGCCACCGCGTTCGCCGACGCCCAGTGCCCCACCGAGGCCGATCGGGCCGCGAGAAACCGATGAGCACTTCTGGAACCATCGGGGTTCGCCGGTCGCCGCATTTGCCCGCGGTTGATGCCGATAACTGTCTGCTGTTCTTTGATCTTTATTCTGAACGTGCGATACGTGTAAAGACGCCAGATGGGTAAAATAACCTTATTCCGCCATTTATTGGGACGGCTGGAGACGCCTGGGGACGGTAAAAAACCGGAAGAGGCAGGAGTCGAACCTACCGAAGACGCCTGCGCGCCCTCCAACGGGTTTGAAGCCCGCGCGCCCCACCGGGAGCGGTACTCTTCCGCGGCGCAGAGTTGCTGGGTTTTTTGGCTCCGTCAACTGCCGCTGTTCGGCGGTTTTCCAAACCTCGCCCGCCGGTTTTCCATTTTTCCGTTCGGCGGTTGTTCCAAGAACTGGACTGCGGCCGACGCGGCGCGGCGCCGGTCAGCTTCTTGACTGTAGTGAATCGCCATTGAGAGGGAGCGTTGGCCCAGCAGTGCCTGAATGGCTCGGGGATCAGCGCCAAGGTCGGCGAGCATCTTCCCTGCGGTGTGGCGCAGCCCGTGAAACATGAGGCTGTCGCCGATCTTCCGCTCTCGCTCTAACCTCAGAATCAGAGTGCGAAAGGCTTTTGCGAGCCCGGACTCCTTCAGCGGCCGACCCGCCGCGCCGGTGAGAGCGCCAGCGACTGCACGCGGGTCCATCATCCGGCGAACCGGACAATTCAAGCCGCCGGAATGCGATTTAATCAGGCGTCGCCTGATGGTGCGGCGGTTTCGTGCGCCTCGCCACCGCTCTGCTGGCCCTCTTGCGCCGTCGCTCGTTCTGTTTGGCATCGACGGCAAGCTGAGCGAGCACCAGGCACTGCCCGGCGGACGACGCACTGCCGGGCGAAGTGAGTATGCGCGTCGGTCTCAGACCCTTTTTGCGCCGGCGGGATAACGCCACGCGGCGAGATAATGCACCCCCTCGTTCTTCGACCCGAACTGCTCGGTATGCGGTGTGCCCGCTGCCACCGAGCACAAATCGCCCGCGCGGAATGTCTCCGGCGTCCCATTACAGGCGATCGTCATCTCGCCCTTGAGCACAAAGAGGAGAGCATCGAATTCGTGGCAGTGCTCGGGGCCCGTCCCGCCGGCTTCCATTTCGCGGTCGAAGAACTCAGTGTACCCCTCATCCCGAAGCTTTTGCTCGAATTCTGCGCGTTCCATGCCTCGCTCCCAGTTTCTAGAAACCAGCGGTTTCTTTTGCCGTGTGGTAATAGATGTTTGGTTTACGGTACCCTCTCGGCGGGCTTGACGTATGTCGAGCCACCGATGGCCCGAGCTAGTCCGCGCGGTTTGTCGAGGGCGATGCTCATGTCTGCTCCTTGGTCGCACTACGTGGCGGACATGATAACCCTCAAATGGGTCGATCCTCAACTCGATGCGGCGTTTGTCCGGCAGGCCTTGGCTGTGCTGCGCAGTACCGCATAGGATCGAGAGACCCGCAGACCCCTCCCGAGATCGCACATCAGGGGGAAAGAATATGCGCGCGGAAGCGGTGCGAGCCTTGCTCGGGTGGGGGCGCACGCCGACTTGAACGTTGGGACGAACCAACACGACACGGCGCTGATCGAGGCCGCGCAGTTTGGTCATCTCCGGCAAGCTGGTCGCGGCAAGCGGTGGGGCCGGGCGGTCGGTATATTACTGAGCAGACAAGTAGGCCGGCGGTCGGGTGTTAGCGCAAAACCGGCCGTTCAGATTCGCGCCGGACGCGCGATCGATCACTGCAAATTTCGGAGTTTCCGGCAGGCGATTTCGGTTCAAACCGGCAGGCGGTTTCGGTGGAAACCGACAGGCCATTTCGGTCCAAAGCGGCACCCTGTTGCGGAGGGGTTTCGGTACCGGCTTTGGCGAACCGCCGCTGCGTGATGTATCCTATCTTGCTCTGGTCTGGCAAAGCAAGTACTCTCGTGATTATTGTTGTCTTGAGTGATTGTTGTGGCTGGTTGTGGATTACGTGAATAATGGGGATAAGTGTCGTAAGTTATTTATTTGGTTAATTCTTTTCATCCCCAGGCGGGTCCGGTTTGCGGCGGCGCATCGAGTCGCCCCGCAGCTCGATGCGGTAGGCATTGTGGACGAGCCGGTCGAGGATGGCGTCGGCATAGGTCGGATCGCCGATCATGTCGTGCCATCGCTCGATCGGGATCTGCGTGGCCAGGATCGTGGAGGCACGCTGGTGGCGATCGTCGATGACCTCCATCAGGTCGCGACGCTGCTCGGCGGTGAGCCGGGCCATGGCCCAATCGTCGATGATGAGCAATTGGATCCGGGCGAGCTGGGCGAGCAGCCGGGTGGCCTTGCCGTCGACGCGGGCGAGGGCGAGTTCGTCAAGAAGCCTGGTCAGCCGCTGATAGCGCACCGAGAACCCGTCACGCGCGGCCTGGTTGCCGAGGGCGCAGGCGACGAAACTCTTGCCGGTACCGGTCGGGCCCAGGATCAGGACGTTGTTGTGCTCGCGCAGCCAGCGGCCGCTGGCGAGGCTATGGATCAGGCTGCGGTCGAGACCGCGTGGGGTGCGGTAGTCGACATCCTCAAGGCAGGCGGCCTGGCGCAGCCTGGCGAGGCGCAGACGTTGAGCGAGCGCGGCGTTGTCGCGTTCGACGGCCTCGCGATCGACCAGCATCGCCAGGCGCTCGTCGAAGCTGAGGCGATCGCAGTCGGGCAGACCTTGCTGCTCCTCGAGCGCCTTG
>DATLTH010000601.1:0-6768 GCA_035533695.1 Allostellaceae bacterium
GTCACCGCACGCTCGCTCATCAGCGCGTCAAACGCCTTCAACAGGTTGAGATCGACCGCACGAATATCCATGGAGAGAATGAATATCATATCATTAATCGATTTGGTAGATGATCGCCGGCGCCGCTATATTCAGCATCGAACGCAGTCAAGGAGTGACCATAGATGCCGCAGGACCAGGCGCCGCGCCTTAGCCATGTCGGGCTGTATGTGACCGATGTGCCGAAGATGATCGATTTTTATACCAAGGTCTTGGGCTTCGTCGTCAGCGACGGGGCGCCCGACGGCCGCATCACCTTCCTGTCGCGCAATCCTAGCGACCACCACCAGGTCGTGCTGGTGCGCGGCCGCGAGACCGAGCTTGAAACCCCGATGGTGCAGCAGGTCTCGTTCAACGTCGGGACCCTCCCCAACGTGCAGAAGGCCTACAAGAAGATCGCCGCCGCCGGCTGCGAGGGGATTCGTCCGGTCAGCCACGGCAACGCGTGGTCGGTCTATTTCCGCGATCCCGAAGGCAACCAGATCGAGATGTTCTGCGATACGCCGTGGTACGTGCCGCAGCCCTGCGGCTTCAAGATCGACCTCGAACAGAGCGAGGACGAGGTCTACCGCTTCACCGAGGATTATTGCCGCCAGCAGCCCGGCTTCAAGCCGATGGAGGAATGGCGCGCCGAGATTTCGCAAAAGATCGCAGCGCAACTCGAAGCCGCCCAGTAACCCCGGCTCGCGTCATCCCCGGGCTTGACCCGGGGATCTGCAGGATGGCTGGGTCAAGCCCGGCCATGACCGACAGTTCAGAAACAGGAGAACTCAGATGACCGAGAACAAAGGCTATCACGCCCACGTCTATTACGATGCACAAACGAAGCCGAAGGCGGAGCGCCTGCGCGATGCGCTGCTCGGCAAGTTCAAGGTCGAGGGCGGCGCATTGAGCGACGAGCCGCGCGGCCCGCACCCGGTCTCGCAGTTCAATGTGATGTTCGAGACGCCGGAGTTCGAGAGCGTCGTGCCGTGGCTGATGCTGAACCGCGACGGGCTCGACATCCTGGTCCACCCGCTGACCGACAGCTCCTTCAACGACCACACCGCGTATGCGATGTGGCTCGGTGCGCCGGTCGCATTGAGGACCGACATCCTTCGTCATGCGCCGGTCGGCGACAATCTGCTGCCACGCGCCAAGCGCGCGCACGCCTGAGAAAGGGTTTGTGGTTTGTAGGATGGGCTGAGCGCAGCAAAGCCCATCGCTCATGGCGGCCAATGATGGGCTTCGCTGCGCTGAACCCATCCTACGTATAGGGAGCTGCGAATGGGCGAGATTCTCGGCGTGGGCGCGACGCACCGGCCGCTGATGCTGCGGCCGAATGCGGATTGGACCTTCATGTTCCGCGCCGCGCTCGACGACCCGGACATGCCCGCCCGTATGAGGGATCCGACCAGTTGGCCGCAAGGGGTGCGCGAGGAACTCGGCAACGATTGGGGCGCCGGCGCAGCAGTGCGCGCCCGCGAGGTCTACCGCGCCCATTTCGCCGAGGCGCGCCGCGAGCTCGATGCGTTCAACCCCGATCTCGTCGTGATGTGGGGCGACGACCAGTACGAGAACTTCAAGGAAGACATCGTCCCGCCCTTCGCCGTGCTCGCCTATGACGACCAGGAGCGTCAGCCCTGGGCACACCGCCGCAGCCCCTGGAACCCGTGGAACGAGCCGGCCGACAAGACCGTGACGATCCGCGGCCATCGCGAGGCCGGCAAGTATCTGGCGAGCGGGCTGATCGAAGCCGGCATCGATGTCGGCTACGCCTACAAGCCGCTGCACCACCCGATCGGCCATGCCTTCGAGAACACGTTGCAGCTGCTCGACGACGAGCGGCGCGGCTTCGACTATCCGCTGGTGCAGTTCTCGGTCAACTGCTACGGGCGGCGGGTCAACGCGGCGCGCGGGCTGCGCCTGCCCCTGGCGATGAAGGGTCAGATCAAGGACCTCGACCCGCCGGGCCCCAACCCGCACCGCTGCATGCAGGTCGGTGCCGCCGCGGCGCGGGTCATGGCGGCGAGCCCGTGGCGGGTGGCGTTTGTCGCCTCGTCCTCCTGGTCGCATTCGTTCCTGACCGAAAAGAACTGGCAGCTCTGGCCCGACATCGCCGCCGACCGCCATCTCTACGACGCGCTCGAAAAGGGCGATTACGCCGCCTGGCACCGCTATACGACCGATCAGATCGAGGAATCGGGCCAGCACGAGGTGCTGAACTGGTTCTGCCTGTTGGGCGCGATGGAGGAACTCGGCCGGCGGCCCGCCAAGGCCACCTTCATCGAAACCTGGGCCTTCGTCTCGCCGGTCGTTTTCGCCTATTACCGCGCGTAGCCCGACCCTAACGGCCGAGCAGCAGCGCCAGCGCGATCGCGACGAGGGAAGCCGCGCCGAGCCACAGCGGCACCGCGAGCCACGGCAGCAGGCGGGCGCGGTGGGCGGCCTGCGCGGCGAGGGTCTCGGCGTGCAATACGACCCCCTCGCGCGCCCAGTCGCCGACCAGTCTGTCGAGGTTCTGCAACAGGCGCGGCAATTCGTCGATCGCTTCGAAGGCGGCGTCGATGCGCTGGCGGAGGCGCGCTTCGGGGCCGCGATTGTCGCGCACCCATGCCTCGACCAGCGGCTGCGCCAAGGCCCAGATGTTGACGCTCGGGTCGAGCCGCCGCCCGACGCCCTCGACCAATACCATCGTCTTTTGCAGCAATAGAAGCTGCGGCTGCGTCTCCATCTCGAACTGCGCGGTGACCTGGAACAGTTGCGCCAAGAGGCGGGCGATCGAGATTTCGTGCAACGGGCGCCCGAGGATCGGCTCGCCGATCGAGCGGCAGGCCTGGGTGAAGGCGTCGATCGAGTGCTGCCGCGGCACATAGCCGGCCTCGAAATGCACCTCGGCGACCCGCCGGTAATCCCCCGACAGAAAGCCGACCAGCATGTCGGCGAGGTAATAGCGCGTCTGGCGGTCGAGCCTTCCCATGATGCCGAAATCGACGACGGCCAGCGCGCCGTCCTTGTCGACGAACAGATTGCCGGGATGCTGATCGGCGTGGAAGAAGCCGTCGCGGAACACCTGGTTGAAGAACGCGCCCGCCGCATTGCGCAACAGATCGGGGATCGAATGGCCGGCGGCGATCAGCGCCGCGCGGTCGTCGACCCGGATGCCGGCGACGCGCTCGGTCGTCAGCACGGTATGCCCGGTGCGCGGCCAATCGACCCGCGGCACGCGGAAGGTCGGGTCGCCGGCGAAATTCTCGGCGAGTTCCGAGGCCGCCGCGGCCTCGAAGCGCAAATCCATCTCGAGTGCGATCGATTGCGCCAGCGTCTCGACGACCTCGATCGGCTTCAGCCGGCGCCATGCCGGCGTTGTCCGCTCGATCAACTGCGCCAGCCAGCGAAACATGTCGAGGTCGCGGGCAAACGCGCGGGCGATCCCCGGGCGCAACACCTTGACCGCGACCTCTTCACCCTCGGTCGTCACGGCAAAATGCACCTGCGCGATCGAGGCCGCGGCAATCGCGGTTTCGTCAAACGCGCTGAACAGGCCCTCGAGCGGCCGCCCGAATTCCGCCTCGATCAGCGCGCGGGCCTCCCGCCACGGGAAGGGCGGCAGGCGGTCCTGCAGCAATGCCATATCCTCGGCCACCTCGTCGCCCAAGAGATCGGCGCGGGTCGCCAGAAGCTGGCCGAGCTTGATAAAGCTCGGCCCCATCTCGCTGAATGCCGCGGCGAGCCGCTGGCCCGGGCGCTTGGCGCTATCGCCGCGGCGGCGCAACAGGCGCGCCAGGCGCAATACCAGCGCCGCTCCACTATGCCGGTCGCCAAGGGCCACGGCGGGGAACAGCGCGTCGTGCCGCGCCAGGGTGAGCGCGATGCCGGCGAGGCGCGCGAGGTTGCGGACGCTGCGGAAGAGCCCGGACACCGCCCCCGTCTCTCGATGGCTTCGGTCAGAGCCGCCAGGCGGAATAGAGCGCAGCGACCCCGCCGGTCAGATTGCGCGCCCGCGCCCGGTCGAGCCCCGCCGCTTCAATCCGGTCGAGAATTTCTCCCTGCGGCGGAAAACGGCGGATGCTCTCGACCAGGTAGGTGTAGGCGTCGCGGTGGCCGGTGACGATCTGGCCCAGCAGCGGCAATGCCTGAAAACTGTAGAGGTCATAGAGCGGCTGCAACAGCGGGGTGACGGATGGGGTGAATTCGAGACACAGGAAGCGGCCGCCGGGCTTCAGCACGCGGCGCGCCTCGGCCAATGCCTGCTCGATATGCGTCACGTTGCGCAGGCCGAAGGCGATCGTATAGAGGTCGAACGCGCGGTCGGCAAACGGCAGGGCCTCGGCATCGCCGCACAGAAATTCGATGCCGTCGAGGATGCCGTCGTCGATCGCGCGGGCGCGGCCGACCTCCAGCATCCGCGGATTGGCGTCGCAAACGACCGCTGCAGCGCCGGCGGGCGTTGCCGTTGCCAATCCCAGGTGCGGCAAGGCCCGGCGCGCGATATCGCCGGTGCCGCCGGCGACATCGATCAGGCGCTGGCCGGGACGTGGACCGAGCCAGCGCACCATCTCGGCCTTCCACCAGCGGTGGATGCCGGCGCTCATCAAATCGTTCATCAGATCGTAGCGGTCGGCGACGCGGTCGAAGACCTCGCGCACCAGGGGCGCCTTCGCCTCCTGCGGCACCTCGCGGAAACCGAAATCGGCCGCGGGACCGGTTGAGGTGGGGCTGGTTGAGTTATCGCTTGTCGTTTGGCCGCTCATCAGGCACCAACCATAGCCTCTGCCGTGCCGGGTCAGCCAGAAGCGAATGCCGGAACTTCCCGAAGTCGAAACGATCCGCCGCGGCCTCGCCTCGCGCATGACCGGACGGCAGATCGTGCGGGCCGAATTGCGGCGGGCGGATTTACGCCGCCCGTTCCCGCCGATGCTCGCCGAGCGCCTCACCGGCGCGCAGATCGGGGCGCTCGGCCGGCGCGGCAAATACATCCTCGTCGAACTCGACGACAGCGGGACCCTGCTGCTGCATCTCGGCATGTCCGGGCGGATCACGGTCGGCGGCAACAACGCGCCCGAGGAAAAGCACGACCATGTCGTGCTGACCCTCGACGACGGCACCGTCGTGCGCTTCAACGACCCGCGGCGGTTCGGATTGGTCGACTATATGAGGCGCGGCAGCGAAGCAGCGCATCCGCTGCTCGCCGGCATGGGGCCCGAGCCGTTAGAGCCGGGCTTCGACGGCGCCTATCTGGCGCGCGCTCTCGCCGGCAAGATGACCTCGATCAAGGCGGCACTGCTCGACCAGAAGATCGTTGCCGGTCTCGGCAACATTTATGTCTGCGAAGCGCTCTATCGCGCCCGATTGTCGCCGCGCCGGCTTGCCGCCACCGTCACCGGTGCGCGCGCCGAGCGCCTCGCCGCCGCGATCCGCACGGTGCTCGGCGAGGCGATCGAAGCCGGCGGGTCGTCGTTGCGCGACTATGTGCAGGCGAGCGGCGAACTGGGGTACTTTCAGCACCGCTGGGCGGTCTACGGCAAGGAGGGCGAGAAGTGCCCGGGTTGCACGTGCGCCGAGGGCGTGCACCGCATCGTACAGTCCGGCCGCTCGACCTTTTTTTGCGCGAAACGCCAGCGATAGAGAGCGGGGTCTGACATGCGTAGCGGGAAATACGCCACCATCCTGGTCGAGCGGCAGGGGCCGGTCGGCATCGTCACGTTGAACCGGCCGCAGGCGTTGAACGCTCTGAACGCGGCGTTGATCGCCGAGCTCGGCCACGCCTTCGACGATCTCGAAGGCGATCCGGCAATCGCCGCCATTGTCCTGACCGGCAGTGACAAGGCTTTCGCCGCCGGCGCCGACATCAAGGAAATGGCCGGCAAGACCTACATGCAGGCCTATGCGGAGGATTTCATCACCAGGGGCTGGGAGCGGGTCGCGCAATGCCGGAAGCCGGTCATTGCCGCGGTCGCCGGCTTCGCGCTCGGCGGCGGCTGCGAAGTTGCGATGATGTGCGACATCGTGATCGCCGCCGAGAATGCCCGCTTCGGCCAGCCCGAGATCAACCTCGGCACGATGCCGGGAGCCGGCGGCACGCAGCGCCTGCCGCGCTTTGTCGGCAAGGCAAAGGCGATGGATCTGTGCCTGACCGGGCGCATGATGGACGCCGCCGAGGCGGAGCGGGCCGGGCTCGTCAGCCGCATCGTGCCGGCCGACAAGCTCTTGGCCGAGGCGGTCGCCGTCGCCGAGCGCATCGCCGCGCTGTCAGCGCCGATCGCGATGATGGTCAAGGAATCGGTCAACCGCGCGTTCGAGACGACGCTCGCCGAGGGCGTGCGCTTCGAGCGCCGCCTGTTTCACTCGACCTTCGCCACCGAGGACCAGAAGGAGGGCATGGCGGCCTTCATCGAAAAGCGCAAGCCCGCCTTCCGCAACCGCTAATTGCCGCCCGGCCGGTTTGCGCATTGTGGATTGCTGCGGTCACGCGGGCTTGGCGTGGCGCCTGCGATCCGCCACATAGGACGGGCGGCGACAACGGAGCAGACCAGCATGAGTGCGGTTGAGGCGGCGGCGCCGCAGGGCGGGCGCGATTTCCTGCGCGACATCATCGCGGCCGACCTCGCCGCCGGGCATTGCCGCGAGGTGGTGACCCGCTTTCCGCCCGAGCCCAACGGCTATCTGCATATCGGCCACGCCAAGGCGATCGCGCTTAATTTCGGCGTCGCCGAAGAGTTCGGCGGGCGCTGCCACCTGCGGTTCGAC
>DATLTH010000602.1:0-6510 GCA_035533695.1 Allostellaceae bacterium
CATCTCGGGCTGGTGCACGATGGCGACCGCCAGAGACAGGCGCTGGCGGATGCCGAGCGGCAGATCGAGGGCGGGCTGATCGAGATAGTCGGCGAGGCCAAAGCGTTCGACCAGTTCGGCGATGCGGGTTTTCGCCTTGCCTTGCATCAGATGAAACAGCCGCGCGTGGAGCACGAGGTTCTGGCGGACGGTGAGCTCGGTATAGAGCGAGAACGACTGCGACATGTAGCCGACCCGCTTGCGGGCATTGAGGTCGGTTGCATCGATCGGCCGGCCGAACAGCAGGGCTTCGCCCTCGCTCGCCGGCAACAGGCCGGTCAGCATTTTCATCGTCGTCGTCTTGCCGCTTCCGTTCGACCCGACGAAGCCGAAAATCTCGCCGCGTTCGATCGTGAAGCTGACCCGATCGACCGCCACGAAGTCGCCGAAACGGCGAGTCAGGCCGCGCGCCGTGATGACCGGTTCGGCATCGCGCGCCGGGCGCGGCGGTATCTGCAGGATATGGTGATTGGCGCGCTGCCCCGGGACCAGGCCGATGAAGGCCTCTTCGACCGTCTGTGCCCCGGTGCGCGCCTTCAGGTCGGCCGGAATGCCGGCCGCGACGATTTTGCCGGCATTGATCGCGACCAGCCAGTCGAAGCGCTCGGCCTCTTCCATGTAGGCGGTCGCGACGATGACGCTCATGCCCGGCCGGCGCGCCCGCAGCCGCGCGATCAATTCCCAGAACTGGCGGCGCGACAAGGGATCGACCCCGGTGGTCGGCTCGTCGAGGATCAACAAATCCGGGTCATGGATCAGGGCGCAGCAGAGCCCGAGCTTCTGCCGCATCCCGCCCGACAGCTTTTTGGCCGGTCGGCCGGCAAACGGCGAGAGGCCGGTGCTGGCGAGCAGCTCGCGAATGCGGTCGTCCCGTTCGCGCCGCGCCTGTCCGAACAGGCGAGCGAAGAACTCGATGTTCTCGCGCACGCTGAGATCGGGATAGAGGTTCTTGCCGAGGCCCTGCGGCATATAGGCAATCAGGCGGCAAACCCCCGTCCGGTGCGCCGCGTCGGCAATGTCGCCGTCGAGCACGAAGGCTTTGCCGGACTGGAGCCGCCTCGCGCCGGCGACGATCGCCAGCAACGTCGATTTGCCGACGCCGTCCGGCCCGATCAGCCCGACCAGAATGCCGGCGGGCACCGCCAGCGTCACATCATCGAGCGCGACAACCTTGCCGTAACGCTGGGTCACCCCTTCAAGGCGCGCGACCGGATCGTCGCGCCCGATCGTCAAGAGGCCGTTCCCGCTAGTTGCGGCGGCCAGACCATCTTGGGATCGGTACGCACATAACCGACGCCCGGCAGCCCGCTGCGCACGGCTTCGGCGCGGTCGCGCAGACGCGCGGGGTCGATCCGCAGCCGGATCCGGAACATCAGCTTGTCGCGCTCGTCGCTGGTCTCGACCGTCTTCGGCGTGAACTGCGCCTCGCTGGCGATGAACACCACCTTGGCCGGGATCGGGTGCGCCGGGTAGGCGTCGAGGACGATGCGGGCGTCCGACCCGTTTCTCACCCGGCCGGCCTCGGCCGTTGGCAGGTAGATGTCCATGTAGACATAGCCGGTGTCGAGCATCGTAAAGACCCTGCCGCCCGCCCCGAGCACCTCGCCGACATTGGCGATCCGGTACTCGATCCGGCCGTCGCGCGGCGCGATGAGCGCGTTATCCTCGATGTTGACACGGTAAAGCTCGACGTCGTGCCGGGCCGCATCGAGCGCGTCCTCCGCCTCGCGCACCTTGGACCCGGCGGCGTAAAGCGCGGCGACAGCGCTGTCCGCCTGCTGGCGCCGGGTGTCGAGCAGTTCCACGGTGGCATAACCCTTCGGCACCAGCGCCGCGGTGCGCTCGAGCTCCTGCTTTGCCAGCGTCACCTGGCTTTGCTGCTGAGCGACACTCGCCCTCGCCTCGTCGAGCGCCTGCTGGGCCTGCCCCGCCACCGCTTGCGCCTTTTTCAGCGAGGCTTCCAGATCGCGCGTATCCATCAGCGCGACAACCTGCCCCGCTTTGACGATGGCGCCTTCATCGGCGAACAGCTTGGCGATACGGCCGGCGAACTTGGTGTCGATGTCGATCTCGTCGGCTTCCAGCCGGCCGTTGCTCCAGGCGATGCCGGGCGGCAATGTCGGCCCCAGGTGGAGCCGCCAATAACCGGCGCCGATCCCACCGGCGAGCAGAACGACCAGCAGCACGGCGTAGGCATGCCGCCGCCGCTTGCCGGGTCCACGCGGTTGGGGCGGCACAACAGCCGGCAAATTCGCCGCCGGCTCCGGTGCGGCGGGCGCCTGCCGTGGGCCGGTCGGGGCGCCGCCGGTGCCGCCAGTCGTGGCGTCGTCGTGCGTCGTCATGGCAATGCCGCCTCGCGCCAGGCTGCGCTCGGCTCGACCGGCGACGGCCGCCCACCCGGCATCGGCACCGGCGCTCCGTTCACGGCGGCGGCGACGAGGCGATATTTCACCAGGGTGAGGCTGGCCTCGCGGTAGTAGTTGACGAGGTCGCCCCACGGATCGTTGATCCGCCCCATCCCCGAGATGAAGGCGACGACGGCACCGATTTCAAGCTGGTCGTTCAGCACCCACCACCCGCCAAGCAGCAAAGCCGCGACGATCTGCAGATGGCTGCACACGTTCATCAGGAAGTTCATCGCGAACTTGATTTTCAGCACCCCCATGTTGAGCTGAAAGACGCGGTCGATCCGCTCGGCATCGGGCGCATTGCCGTCTTCATCGTGATCGTGCGGGGTGATGATGCCGCCGCCGATCAGGCGCAAGGTGCGCACCCGTGCTGCGGTGCGGCGGTTCATCGCCCGCTGCATCAGCGGCACGAAGACAAACTGGGGGACGAACAATGCCAATGCCGCCGCCGCCATCCACCGATCGATGTGGACGATGTAGGCAAGGACGGTGGCGAGCACCCCCACCTGCAATAGCGGCTCCGAAACGCTGGTGCCGATAAACCCGCCGACCGGCTCCACTTCGGCGACGATCATCGAGACCGCGGTGCCTTGTACCTCCGCCTGAACGGGGTCCGCCGACACGCCGGGAAGCGATGCGAAGACCCGCTGGCGCAGGTCGCGCTTTGCGGTCTCGCCAATCCAGCCGCGATACAGGTTCATGCCGAGCTTGAGGGCGCCCTGAACGAGGATGGCAGCGGCGTAAATGGCACACAGCAAGACGATCGCGCGGTATTGCCGGTTCTTCACCGCGTCGTCGACGATGCGGCGCTGCAGTTCGAGCGGCACCACTTCGAGCAGAAAGGCGGCGATCGTCAGGGCCAGCAGCGGGATCTGATGGAGCCAACTGGCCTCGAAAATGTAGCGGGACAGGTGCCGCGGCAGCGCATCTGCATCGTCGGCCAAGTGGTTGGCCAAGTGGTTCGCCACGGGGTTGGCCGCGATGTTGGCCAGGGGGGCCTCCTGCTCAGCATCGCGGGCCGACAGCACAGCGGACCGATTCGATGAGCTGTGCTGCGGCGAACGGCTTCTCCAGGGTCGTCAGAACCCCAAGCCCGTTGCTGCGCTCGGCGATCGCGCCGTCGAGCCGGCCAGTGATCAGGATGGTCGGCAGCCGGGTATCTTGGCGGCGCAGTTCGGCGAGCACGTCGAGCCCGCTCAGACCGGGCATGTGCTGATCGATGATCAGGCATTTCGCCTTGAGCCGCCGCTCGTCTTCCAGGAATTGCTTGCCTGACCGGAAGGCCAGAACTTCGTAACCATACGTTTGCAGCAGAACCATCACCGAATCGGAAACCCAGGCGTCGTCATCGACGATGCAAACGAGCTCTTGCGTCTCGGTCTGATCGTTGCTTGACACGTGTTCTGCCGGGTTACCGTCGGTTGCGGGCCGAACATTCAGGCGCACGATCGCCGGGGCGTCACTGATTTGGATCAACATCTGCCGGACCTCGCGGGCGTTCGGCTTACGCGTCGCTGAACGCGGTCAGCGCGGCGCGGTCGCGGATCTCGATACGATGCGGCGCAGGCATGTCGATCGCGCCGGCGCGTTTGAAGGCCGACATGATCCGGCACACCGTCTCGATCGTCAGGCCGAGATAGTCGGCGATGTCGTTGCGCGACATCGGCAGGTCGAGGGCGCGAGTCGCGTCGCGCCGCTCAAGCATGTCTAATAGGAAGTTCGCGACCCGCTCCGGCGCGCTCATCCGGCCGAGCACCAGCATGCGCATTTGCGCGTTGGCGAGATCGCGCAGGGTCATATCGCGCAGACCACGCGCCAATGCCGGGTTGTCGTCGATCAGCCGCTCGGTCGCCAGCCGCGGATAACGCATGACGATGACATCGCCCACCGCTTCGGCCGAGAACAGTCGTTCAGCGGTGTTTTCGAGGCCAAAGCAATCGCCGGCGAAAAAGAATTCGGCGATATGCCGGCGGCCATCGACGAGCAGCTTGCAGATGCGCACCGTGCCGGAAATCACCTTGAACCAGCAGCCGGCGGCATCGCCTTCGGCGAAAATCTCTTCGTTGCGGGTGAAACTGCGGCGAGCGCCGATCCGTTCGAAGGCAAGCAGCGTATCGAGCTGGCCCGAGTGGGCGATCGTGCCGGCGGCCGACCCGGGGCGGTCAAGGGCGTCGCTGTAGGTAGCGCCGGTGAACTGCACGAACATCTCCGCCTCCATCCATCAGGTCGCGGCGGACAATGGCGTTGCGCGGGGGCCGGCGAAATTCGGAATGGTCCTTACGGGTCATCCCTAAGTAAGACTACGTACCCGTCGCTGATGGATGACCTGCGGCAACCTGCGCGTCCGCCGTTGACCTGCATCAAGGCAAGGCCGATCGGACGGGCAATGATATATTTGCAATCGTGCTGGAGGGACCGGCCATGGGTTTCAAGGATATTCTGGTGGCGGCCGATGGCGCGGCATCGGCGCGCGGCCGCATCGGGGTGGCGGCGGGGCTGGCGCAGCGCTTTGATGCCCATCTCGTTGGCTTGCATACGGTGCTGACCGCGGGATCGATGCGCGACCGCGGCTATTTCGACGTCTTCGACCGCTCGATACTCGACCCGCTCTATCACGAATTCGGCGAGACCATGCGGTCTGAAGCCGAGCGGGCGCGCCAGCTGTTCGAGGAGACCGCCAGCCGCTTTGGCGTGTCGGCCGAATGGCGTCTGACCTCCGGCTACCCGACAGACAGCGCCGCGCTGCACGGTCGCTACGCCGATCTGATCGTGCTCGGACAGCTCGATCCCGATGATCGGCAGGCACCACTGTTCCGACCCCAGCCGGAAGAGGTCGCGCTCGCGGTCGGCCGGCCCATCCTTGTCGTCCCGTATGCGGGAACCTGGAACACGATTGGCCGGCGCGTGCTGATCGGTTGGGACGCGAGCCGCGAGGCGACCCGCGCGATCAACGATGCGATGCCGCTGCTGTCCGCCGCCGAATCAGTGACGGTGCTGGCGATCGACCCCGAGAGCAATCCCGTTCGCCACGGCGACATGCCGGGCGCCGATATCGCGCTGCATCTGGCGCGGCACGGCGTCAAGGCGACGATCGAATCGACGGTATCCGCCGGGATCGGGATCGGCAACGCTCTGCTGTCGCGAGCCAGCGATCTCTCAGCCGACCTGCTGGTGATCGGCGCCTACGGTCATTCGCGGCTGCGCGAGCTGGTGCTCGGCGGCGCCACGCGAACCGTCATCGCCAGCATGACCCTGCCTGTCCTGATGTCTCATTGAGGCCCAAATGGCCATCCGCACGATCCTCGCTGCCGCAAGCGGCGGTACGGCCAGCGCCGGCGCGATCGATCTCGGCTGCCAGCTGGCGCGACGGTTCGACGCCCATCTCGAGGGATTTCATGTGCCGCCTGACCCGGAGGCGGCGTTTGCCGCGATCGGCGAGGGCATCGGCGCGCCGGCTTCGGGTGGTCTGATCGAGCGGGTGATGGAGGAGGCCGCCGCCCGGGCGGCGCAAACCCGCGCCCGGTTTGACGAAATTGTCGAGCGCCACGGCATCGGCCACGGCAGCGTGGCCCAGCTCAGCGTGCACGGGCCGACGGCGACCTGGCGCGAAGAGAGCGGCGCGGCCGCGACCGTGGTTGCCCGGCGCGGCCGTTTTTTCGATCTGGTCGTGCTCGGCCGCTCCGAGCGCGCCATCAACGAGCCGCACAGCGATACGATCGAGGAAACGCTGGCGCTGTCCGGCCGCCCGCTGATGCTGGCCCCGGTCGAGCCGCCCTCCGGCATCGGCTACGTCGTCGCGGTGGCGTGGAACGGCTCGCCGCAGGCGGTCCGGGCGCTGACCGCTTCGTTGCCGTTTCTCGAAAAGGCGAACGCCGTGTCGCTGATCACCGCCGGCGACGCCGATGCCGCCGGCAGCCTCGCGGCGGTGGAGTACCTCGCCTGGCATGGGGTGCAGGCCGAACGCCGGCAAGCCCCCTCCGGCAGGGGCCGGCACCTCGGCCGGATCCTGATCGAGGCCGCAAAGGATGTCGGGGCGGACCTGTTGGTGATGGGCGCCTACGGG
>DATLTH010000603.1:0-2081 GCA_035533695.1 Allostellaceae bacterium
GGCCGCCGAAAATCTTCGGCAGGATATCGAACTGCCGGTCGTCGGCGCGCTCGTCGACATAGAGCCCGGCGACGCCCTTGACCTTGCCGGCCCACAAATCTCCCTCCCAGCGCCCGACCCGGACAAAGCTCAGATCGTCGAGCTTGACGTCGCCGAAATGCCCCTGCCGGATGTGCCAGAACAAGACCGACTCGCAAAAGCCGTTGTCCGGGGCCTGCGCGAAGGTGCACGGGCAGGCGACGGCGCAGCTGCAATTGTCGAACCAGTCGCCGACGATATGCCAGTTCGGAATGTCGCTCAACACAACCTCCGTTACGACGCGCGAACCCGCCGGCTAATGCCGCAGCAGCAGAAAGACGATGCCGACCGAAGCCGCTAGGTTGAAGCCGACCATCCAGGTCAAGAGCTTCAGATCGCCCTCGATCTTGCCGAACCTTTGGTCCATGGCTGCAAAGCGGTTCTCATAGGCCGCGATAGCCTCTGCCGCTTTGCGCGCCTTATCCTCCGGTGAACCTGCCGCGAGCAGCGCGTCGTACACCTCGGCGATCATCGTCGTCATATCAGCAATGTCGGATGCTTGCGGGTTCTGCGCAATGACAATCACACCGCCGCCGCGCGCAATTTGTCGAGGCCTTGCGCCAGGTCGGCGATCAGGTCTTGCGGGTCTTCGAGGCCGATATGGAGGCGCACCAGCGGCCCCTCGGCCTGCCAGCGCGTCGCGCTGCGGGTCGGGTTGGCCGGCTGGACGAGGCTCTCGAAGCCGCCCCAGCTGGCGCCGATGCCGAACAGGTCGAGGGCGTCGATGAAGGCGTAGACCGCCGCCTTCGGCACCTCCTTCAGCACGATCGCGAAGAGGCCGCTGGCGCCGAGGAAATCGCGCTTCCAGATCGCGTGGCCGGGGTCTTCGGGCAATGCCGGGTAGAGGACGCGCGAGACTTCCGGCCGGGTTTGCAGCCAGCGCGCGACTTCAAGCGCGTTCTTCTGATGGCGTTCGAGCCTGACGCTCAGCGTGCGCATGCCGCGCAATGCGAAGAACACGTCGTCCGGGCCGGCGCTGTGGCCGATCTGCGCCATCGCCGTGCGCACCGGCAGGAAACTCTCTTCGGTGGTGATGACGGCGCCGAGCATCGCGTCGGAATGGCCGCAGATGTATTTGGTCGCGGCGTGGATCGACACGTCGACCCCGTGCTCGAACGAGCGGAACAGGTAAGGCGTGCCCCAGGTGTTGTCCATCAAGACCTTGGCGCCGTGCTGGTGGGCGATGGCGGCGATCGCCGGAATGTCCTGCACCTCGAAGGTCAGGGACCCCGGCGACTCGCAATAGACGATTTTGGTATTGGGCCGCATCAGCTGGGCGATCCCTTCGCCGATCAGCGGATCGTAATAGGTCGTCTCGACGCCGCATTTCTTCAGGATGCCCTCGCAGAAATTGCGCGCCGGGCCATAGGCGCTGTCGACCATCAGGCAATGGTCGCCGGCGCCGAGCAGGGCCTGCAATGGCGCCGTCACCGCGGCGAGGCCCGACGACATCAGCATCGCCCGGTAGCCGCCTTCGGTCCGCGCCAGCAATTCTTCGAGCGCGAAGGTTCCCGGCGTGCCGTGCAGCCCGTAGCGCACGCCGGTGAAGGGCGGGGCGGCGCGCTTCGCCTCCCACTCCGCCATGTTTTTCGAAAGGATCGTCGAGGCGTGGTAGACCGGCGGGTTGACGACCCCGTGATTGGCTTCGGGATTGCGCCCGGTATGGGTTAAGAGCGTGTCCTTGCGGTAATGGCGCGGCCGGTTGTCGTTTTTCATGTGCCGAAGGCTTTCTCGTAAACGGTGCGGTCTGGAGTTATCAGCTGCTGTGCAAGTCTGTCGAGATTGCTTCGCTTCGCTCGCAATGACACTCTCTACAGCCAGGGACAGGATCGCAAGGAGCCGGCCATGCCCGACGACATTACCGTGATCTGCGAGGAGGACCGCGCGCTTGTCGACTTCCCCGGCGGGGCGACCTACCGCACGCTGATCGGCGACGACAACGGCGACGGCATTCCGATCCGCACCGGCATCCAGACCTCGCAGCCGGGCTACGCGACGCGCGT
>DATLTH010000604.1:0-2531 GCA_035533695.1 Allostellaceae bacterium
AAAAACCCCGCCAGGCGCGCAGCCCAGCGGGGTTATCAAGAAAATCGTATCTACTTGGCCGAAACCATCTTGTCGGGCACGACGCTTTCGAGCCGGCCATTGACATAGCGGTAGTTGACCGGATCGCCGCATTCGACGACACGGGTGTCGCGGACAGCCGTCCAGCGCATCATCAGGTCGGCAACCTGCGCCTCGGCTTCCGAGCGGGTCGCGAAGCGCAGGGCGTTGCCGTACCACTTGCCGGTCTCGTCGGCCTGGACCTCGGGTTTGAAGCTCATTTCATCTCTCCGAATCGGAGCGGGATGCTCCAACGCCTCGACCCCCGCCAACTGCTGTCGGCGAGGGCGAGAACGCCGCGCTAGCGACCGCTGCAGCGAGCAACGATCACCAGCACGATGATGACGGCGATCCATGGGTGTCCGAGGAACAGCGGCGCCAGCAGCAGTGCGAGCACAAAGCCGACGCCGTGCAGGAAGCCCTGGAGCACCATCATCAGGAAATACGGCTCCATGTTTCGGGGGCCCTCCTTTCCGGCGCCTCGACCCCTCCGATCCGCAGATCAGAGGGGTGCAGGCGTCAGGCTGCTGCTTCGTCGGCGATGATCTCGGCCATCGTCCGGTGGTCGGCGAACGTCCACCGTTCGCCTGGGGGCACGTCGCGGGCGGCCATTGCCTGCTCGACGACGCGCCAGCCGCCATGTGCCGGGAAGCCGATGACGGCCTCGCGCGGCCTGGCGCAGGCGCGGCACGCGTCGCAGGTCGCCTCGGTGTAGGTCGCCGGGCACACCGCGATCCGCCGCCCCGCCGGGGTGTGGGTCGGCAGGGCAGCGAGGCGATCACGGAATTGGCCGATCGTCTCGCTCCATTCCTGCCTGCCGCGCCCGAGCGATCGGCGCCGGCGCGCGTAGGCATGGGGAAGGATCGTGACGACCGGCGCCAGGCCAAGGTCGGCCAGCGCATCGGCGTGGCTCGGATCGTTCGCCGACAGGTTGACGAGGAAGCCGCCGCCGATTGCCTCGGCGATGAAGTGCCGGTTGGCGGGGGCTGCCGGGTGTTCGCCGTCGAGCACCGGCTTGTGCGTATAGGCGATGACCGGGCGATGCCCGTTGGCTGCGGTCAGCAGCTCGAGGGCGGCGCGATCGATCAGGCCACTGAAGCCGGGCAGGTCGCCGGCGACGGCGTAGCGCCACAGCTGGCGAGGCCCGAGCTTCTCGGCGACCGTCCGGCAGAATGTCGCCCACGGCACGCCGCGCATCCGCCTCCAGTGGAGGCCGATATTGCCGGTCTCGGCGTAGCAGCCTTTCCCCAGCAGGGGGCAGCCCAACGGGCAGCTTTCCCGCGCCACATAGGCGGTTGGGATGTCGCCGGTCTTGCGGTTGCCCTTGCCGGGTTGCGGAATGACGAGTTGTGCATGCAAGTTTGCTCCTTTCACGAGCCGATGGATGGACTCGTGACGCCGCGACCCCCGCCAACTGCTGCTGGCGAGGGTCGCGGGAGGAGCAGCTCGAAGTGCCGCTCTCGTTTTATTTTTGGTTTGGCTTCCGTCAGTAGTGGCTCACGGCCACGAGGTAGCGGATGACCTTGTCGCTGATGTCGGTCCCGCGCTCGATGACCTCTTCGGTCGTCGGCCAATCCTCGTGGCGGATCTCGCTGGTGCCGAGAATGTGGCCGCCGCGCCACCGACCCTTGATGGTCTCCGCGCCCTTCGAGAACAGCTTGGCGTATTTGCCACGCTGAGCATCGATGCTGCCCATCTCCGCGGCGTTGGCGGGGATATCGCCGCCACCACGCCGTTGCGGGTGGCACAGCATTGCGAAGAGCGCCCCCGCAATGTCGACCATGTACCGGCTGTCCTCTCTGACCTTTTTCAAGAGGGGGAGGGTCCGGTCTGTCGGCGCCGCGCAGACCATGCCGGCCAAGGTCGGCTCCTGGCCAAACTTGACGGGGTCAAGGTATTCGAGGCTGTCGAGGTTGACGATCACGCGGCGTTGGCCTTCCGGGATCTCTTCCGGCCGGATGCCATGCCAATCGCCCGAACGCGGGGCGCGCTGGGTGTCGATCGGCTGTAGACCGCATCGCTTCAGCCACTCCAGGCCTTGGGCGTCGTAGCAGGTGTCGATCACGTATTCGGCGACGCCGCAATTGCCAAAGTGCTTGCCGGTCGGCTTGACCTTGACGAAATGCGTCGATGTCCAGGTGTCGACGATCTTGCCCTTGTCGTCCTTCATCTGTTGCGTTTGTTCGAAGTAACGGACATTGCAGGCACCCTCAAGAAAGGCGCACGCCTCTTGCGAGATGTCCGTGAAGACCGGAACATCCCAGTATCCTTCCGGCATGTCGTCCCAAGGCTCGCGCTCACCAAGCGACACCATCGCCCGATAAAGGGTCGATAGCCGCGGTCCATCCCAGTTCGGGATGTCGCCGTCCTCGGCATAGTCGCCTTGGACGAGCACGCGCTTCCCGGCCCAGCGGCCGATCAGCGGCGATTGCGAGCAATCAGCGGGCATGTTGCCGCCGCGGGCGCAAACCAGC
>DATLTH010000605.1:0-2638 GCA_035533695.1 Allostellaceae bacterium
CGTGCGCTACGGCAAGACGCCCGAGCCAGAGACGCCATACCAGCGTGCGGGCCAAGTCTGGGATGAGCGCATCGGATCGGCGCGCGTGCAGGCGAAAAACTGGCGGCTTGCTTTCTTCGGCGCCCTCGCCCTGAGCGGCGCGCTCGCCGCCGGTCTCGTCTGGCAGTCCGCACGCGGCACCATCACACCGTTGGTGGTCCAGGTCGACAAGCTCGGCCAGGCCCAGGCGGTGGCGCCGGCCGTGGCTGATTATCAGCCGACCGACCCGCAGATCGCATGGCATCTCGCGCGCTTCGTCGAGGAAGTGCGCGGCATTCCCGCCGATCCCGTCGTGCTGCGCCAGAACTGGCTCGACGCGTACAACTACGTCACCGACAAGGGCGCGCTCGCGCTCAATGACTACGCTCGCACCAACGACCCGTTCTCGAAGATCGGCAAAACTCAGGTGTCTGTCGAGGTGGCGAGCGTCATTCGCGCCTCTGACAACAGCTTCCGCGTCGAGTGGGTGGAGCGTCGCTACGTGGACGATGCGCTTGCCTCCACCGAACGCTGGAGCGCCATCCTCACCATCGTTGTGCAGACGCCGACTGACGCCGATCGGCTCAAGAAGAATCCGCTCGGCGTCTATGTCCACGCCCTCAACTGGTCAAAGGAGCTCGGCTGATGCGCATCATCACGCTTGCAACCCTACTGCTCACTTCCGTTTCTCTTTGCGCATGCGCCACTGCCTGGAAGCCGCCCGAGATCAGCTATGACAACACGCCGAAGCAAGCAGTGCTTCAGCCTGATCCGCCAAAGCCCGTGCAGATCGTCGAACTACCAAAACTGCTGCCTCTGCCGGGGCAGCTCAAGCCGCTACCCGGGACCTCCAAAGCGCCGCCCGAATCCGCCGATCCGCACGCGCGCGTCGACCAGGCTAATGGTGCGGCGCGGATTCAGCCGACACGAGCGGGCTATCTCAACGCGATCCAGGTCTATCCTTTCTCGGACGGGGCGCTCTATCAGGTCTATGCAGCGCCGGGTGAGATTACGGACATCGCGCTCGAGCCAGGCGAGCAACTGGTCGGCTCGGGACCTGTCGCCGCCGGCGATACTGTGCGCTGGATCATTGGCGATACCGAGAGCGGAACCGGCCCAGCGAAACGCATCCACATCCTGGTGAAGCCGACGCGGGCGGATTTGATCACCAACCTCGTCATCAACACCGACCGGCGGACCTATCACCTGGAGCTGCACTCCGACGAAAAGACCTACATGGCGTCGGTCTCTTGGGCTTATGCGGAAGACCAGCTCATCGCGCTCCGCCAGCAGAATGCGGCGGCCGATGCCGCGGCGCCGGTAGCCACCGGCGTTGACATCAACGCGCTGAATTTCCGCTATCGCATCGAAGGCGACAATCCGGCCTGGCGCCCAATGCGCGCCTTCGACGATGGACGGCAGGTGTTCATCGAGTTCCCGAGCGGCATTTCGCAGGGCGAGTTGCCGCCGCTCTGGGTGATAGGCGCCGATGGCGACGGCCAGCTCGTCAACTATCGCGTCAAGGGCAACCACATGATCGTCGACCGGCTTTTCGGCGCGGCGGAGCTCAAGCTTGGTGGCAAGCACCAGCAGACCGTCCGGATCGTCCGCACCGATGGGAGGCCGCAGTCGTGACCGACGCTCCCCATGACGACGGTGGCGGACCGTCCGAAACCAACCGGCCCGCCCAGGAAATGCGGCTGCGATCGAGCCGACCGCCCGTCACCCGTCTGTCGCGAAAAATGCTCCTCGGCCTGGGAGCCGCGGCGGCGATCGGCATCAGCGGCGCCCTGTTCTTCGCCCTGAACCCTCAACACCAGACGACCGGCTCCGAACTCTATAACACCAACAACCGCAATACGCCTGACGGCCTGGCCAACCTTCCTCGAGACTATACGGGACTACCGAAACCCGCTCCCCAGCTTGGGCCACCGCTTCCTGGCGACCTTGGGCGGCCGATCCTGAATGCCGGCGCGCTCGCGCCCGGCATGCCCACGCCAGCAGCGGGTCCAAGCCCCGAGGAACAGCGTATCGCGCAGGAGCAAGAAGCGGCGCGGGTGAGCCACCTCTTTGCCACGAGCAATGAAGGCCAGATTCCCGCGCCTTCGGCCCCACCGGCTCCCGCTCAATCGATTGCGGCGACCGCAAATAGCGGGTCGGCCGACCTGACATCCCAAGATCACAAGCTTGCTTTCCTCAACGGGAATGTCGATCGACGGACAACCAGCCCGGATCGGGTCCAACCGCCAGCGAGCCCCTATGTGCTGCAGGCTGGCGCCGTGATTCCGGCATCATTGATCACTGGCCTGCGCTCCGATCTGCCTGGCCAGGTCACGGCGCAGGTGACCGAGGATGTCTTTGACAGCCCGACAGGCAAGAGCCTGCTGATCCCACAAGGATCGCGTCTCGTCGGCCAGTACGACGCACAGATCGCGTTTGGCCAGTCGCGCGCCTTGCTCGTCTGGAACCGGCTCATCATGCCGAACGGCAAGTCGATCGTGCTCGAACGCCAGCCCGGCGCCGACACCGCAGGCTATGCCGGCCTCGAAGACGAGGTCGACAACCACTGGGGCACGCTCTTCAAGGCGGCGATCCTCTCGACCGTCCTGAGCGTCGGCTC
>DATLTH010000606.1:0-5261 GCA_035533695.1 Allostellaceae bacterium
TCGTGCTGTACGCATGACGGCATTGCTCTCGAAGCCTTGGGACTTCCGGCCGCGGTTATTGTCACGATGGAGTTCCTGCACGAGGCCGAGGTGCAGCGGGCGGCGCTCGGCATGCCCGATCTGATCCCGGTGGTCATCGACCACCCGCTCAGCACGATCTCGGAGGCCGAGATCGATGCGCGGGCCGCTATGGCGGCGGAGCGCGCGGTGCAGATATGGCAAGGGAAGGGCCGATGATCGAGGATTTCACGGTCGCCGTCACCGTGCACAACCAGAAGAACGAACTGGTCTTGACCGGCGAACAGAAATATCTGCTCAAAAAGCGCAATCCCGATCGGGCGTTCAGCCCCGCTCGATAGTCGCGGCGATAAGATCGGCGGCGGCGCGACAGGCGTCGCGGCCGACATCGCGATGGGTCACGGCGCGCACGGTACGCACGCCGAGCGCCGAGATCAGCACGCCGGCTTCCTTGGCGCGCGCGACGATCGCCGCGGCGTCCGGCCTGTCATCGGCGAGGCGGAAGACGACGATGTTGGTCTCCACCGTCGCGAGGTCGAGGACGACGCCCGCGATCCCGGCCAGCCGTTCGGCAATGAGCCGCGCGCTCGCGTGATCCTCGGCGAGCGCCTCGACGTGATGGTCGAGCGCGTAAAGCCCGGCGGCGGCCAGGATGCCGGATTGCCGCATCGCGCCGCCGAACATCCGGCGCGCCCGCACCGCGCGGGCGATGTCATCCGCATTCCCGGCCAAGACGCTGCCGACCGGGCAGCCGAGACCTTTCGACAACGCTACCGAGACGAGGTCGAACGGCGCCGCCAGCGCCGCCAGGCTGAGGCCGGAGGCGACCGCGGCGTTGAACAGGCGCGCGCCGTCGAGATAACAGGCGATGCCGGCGGCGTGCGCCGCGGCGCAGACGGCGACCGCATCGTCTTGCCGAAAGACGACGCCGCCACCGAGATTGTGGGTGTTTTCGATCGCCACCAGGCCGGTCGGCGGAAACACGATATGCCCGCGCGGCTTTACGGCGGCGGAGAAATCACCGGCCGTGAACCGGCCGCCTTTGCCGATCGCGGTGAACTGCACCCCGGAATTGGCCGCGCCGGCCCCGGCCTCGTGCCACATCATGTGCGCGTCTTCGGCGACCAGCACCTCTTCGCCCGGCCGGGTCAGCACTTTGAGCGCGATCTGGTTTGCCATCGTGCCGCTCGGCACGAACAAGGCCGCCGCCTTGCCGAGCAGCGCTGCGATCCGCTCCTGCAGCCGGTTGACCGACGGGTCCTCGCCGTACTGGTCGTCGCCCACGAGCGCCTGCGCCATCACCTGCCGCATGCCGGGCGAGGGTCGCGTGACGGTATCCGAGCGCAGGTCGATCGATTCGCTCATCAAATGCCTCCCGATGCCGCGACCCGCGAGCCTAAACGACATCGGCCGCGACGATCGAAAAAAAGGACCCTGGCGGCGTGATCGCGACGGCGCTCGGCCGGCGGTCGAAGGTCCGCGCCGGGACCCGGAAAAACCTTCCATAAAACGAACCTATCAAGAACATTTCAACTCCCGGTACCCATGCGGAGAGGAAAGTTGCCTAGTGGGCGCCCTGTCGGCTATCGTGACCCCTCGAAGCTGGAACTCGTCGGGGCAAACGTCGGCCAATGTTCACCAATAGTCCGTTCGCAGAACTTTCGGCATCAATACCGCCGATCATCATGCAAATGTATATCGTCGTCATGGTTCTCCTCGTCGTGAGTGGCACCCTTTTCGACGTCATACATAAAAGGAGCGCCACGTACTTCTTTAACAACTGGCGGAATTCCAGGAATAAGGCGAAGCGGCAGGTCGGCAGCGTCAGGATGGTGTCGGCAGCGGTGCAGACCGCGGTGGTCGATGTCATCGCCTCGGGCGAATTCTGCAATGCGCGGCGCCGGATTGCCCATCTTCTGACGATGTATGGCTTTGTGATCTACATCGTCACCACCGTGATCATGGTCTTCGGGTATCCGACGCCCGCCACGCCTGGGCCAGCCAGTCTCTTGATTTTGTGGGTCATCGGGGCGCTGATGGTTTGCGGCGGCGGCTACTGGTTCTGGTTCGACATCCGGGTCGACGTGGCCGCCGAGGGCAATTCGCCCTGGCGTTTTGTGCGCGCCGACCTGTTCATCGTCGCGCTGGTCTTGAGCACGACTTTGGCGTTGCTATGGGCGTTCGTGCAAGCGATCGGGCTCACCGGTTTGGCGGCCGTGTTCCTGGCTCTGTATCTGATCGCCACCACGGTGCTGTTTGGATCGGTTCCGTGGTCGAAGTTCTCTCATATGTTCTTCAAGCCGGCGGCCGCCCTGGAGAAAAGAGTGTCCGAAGCAAACGGCACGAGGAGCAACCTGCCGGCTCCGGCCGATGCGCCCCTGACGTACGGGAGCGTCCTGCGGGATAACCGACATTATTGATCGGCCCTGCATCAGTCTTCGATATAGGAGAAAACGGACATCATGCCGACCTTCGTCTATATGACGCGTTGCGACGGCTGTGGGCAGTGCGTGGATATTTGTCCATCCGACATCATGCACATCGATACCACTTACCGCCGCGCCTACAACATCGAGCCCAATATGTGCTGGGAGTGCTACTCCTGCGTGAAGGCTTGTCCGCAGTTTGCCATCGACTGTCGCGGATATGCCGACTTCGCGCCCCTGGGCCACAGCGTCCGGGTGCGCCGGGAGGAGGAGAAGGCGACGATTTCCTGGAAGATAAAGTTCCGGGACGGTCGCGAAAAAGACTTCGTCTCTCCGATCCGAACGACGCCCTGGGGATCGATCAAATCACCGGCCGATTACGATCCCCCCGCGGCGGATGCGCTGAAATCGCAGCATCTCGCCCATGAACCCGAGGCGCTCAATATCGACGCGCTGCCGGCGCTGAGGCCGGAACAACTCAAGCAAGGATTGGTGTAATGCGCCGTCGCAAGACCGTGTTCGTGGATGCCGATATCCTCGTCGTCGGCGGCGGTATGGGGGGGTGCGGGGCCACCTACGAATCGCGCTATTGGGGCCGCGATCTGAAGATCGTCTGCGTCGAGAAGGCCAATATCGAGCGCAGCGGCGCCGTCGCCCAGGGCCTCTACGCGATCAACTGCTACATGGGCATGCAGTGGAACGAGAACCGGCCCGAAGACTATGTCCGCTACGCCCGCAACGATTTGATGGGCCTGGTGCGCGAGGATCTCGCCTACGACATCGGCCGGCACGTCGATTCGACGGTGCACAAATTCGAGGAATGGGGTCTGCCGATGATGCGGGACCCGGAAACCGGGAGATACCAGCGCGAAGGCCAATGGCAGATCATGATCCACGGCGAGAGCTACAAGCCGATCGTCGCCGAAGCCGCGCGCAAAGCCGCCACCGAAGTCTACAACCGGATCATGGTGACCCACCTGCTGACGGACCGGCAGCGCCCGAACCGGGTTGCCGGGGCGGTCGGCTTTAACGTCCGGACCGGAGATTTCTACGTCTTTCGCGCCAAGGCGGTCATCGTCGCCGCCGGCGGCGCCTCGCACATCTTCAAGCCCCGCGCGGTCGGCGAAGGCATGGGGCGAACCTGGTATGCCCCGTGGAGCAGCGCCTCTGCCTATGCGCTGCCGATCCTGGTCGGCGCCAAGATGACGCAGATGGAAAACCGGATCGTCCTCACCCGGTTCAAGGACGGTTATGGTCCGGTCGGCGCGTATTTCCTGCACCTCAAGACCTACACAGAAAACGCCTATGGACAGAATTACGAGGCGTTCTGGCGCGATTCGACCGAGCAGCTGGTCGGCGATTATGTCAATCATCACCCGGTGCCGACCTGCCTGCGCAACCACGCCTTCCTCGAAGAAGTGAAGGCCGGACGGGGCCCGATCCGCATGGTGACGAAGGAAGCCTTCCAAGACCCGCACAAGGAGACGATCGGCTGGGAGAACTTCCTCGGCATGACGATCGGCCAGGCGGTCGTCTGGGCGTCGCAGAACATCGATCCCAAGGAAATAAACCCCGAACTGACCACGTCGGAGCCGTACGTCATGGGCTCCCACGCGACGTGTTCGGGCGCGTGGGCGAGCGGTCCGGACGACTATGCCCCCGCGGAATATCAGTGGGGATACAACCGGATGATGACCGTCGAGGGGCTTTTCGGCGCCGGCGACGCCATCGGCGGCAGCCCCCACAAATTCTCGTCGGGGTCCTTCACCGAAGGCCGCATCGCCGGCAAGGCGGCGGTCAAGTATGTGAACGATCTGGGCAATCAGCCTCCTCAGGTCAGCGAGGCCGAGTACGAAGGGCTCAAGAAGATCGTCTACCAGCCGATGGAAAACTTCGCGATCGGCCGCAACGAAATCGTCGCCGGGACTGTCTCGCCCAGCTATCTGCTGCCGCTTCATGGCCTGCAGCGGCTCGAAAAGATCATGGACGAATATGTCGGCGGGATCAGCGCCTTCTACACCACCAACGAGCCGCTCCTCACCCGCGGACTAGAGCTGCTCGGTATGCTGAAGGAAGACCTCGCTCATCTTGGTGCCGAAGACCTGCACCAGCTGCAGCGCGCCTGGGAGCTGCAACACCGGGTCATGGCCTCGGAATGCGTCACCCAGCACACCATGTTCCGGACCGAAACGCGGTGGCCGGGGTATTACTACCGGGCCGATCATGCAAAAGTGGACGACAAGGATTGGCATTGCTTCACCCTGTCCCGCTACGATCGAGATTCCGGCAAATGGGATATGGAGAAGGCTCCCGTGTATCACATGGTAGACTGATCGCCCGGCTGCGACACAGGTTGATTTCCGGAAGCAATCGCGATGCCCCAACTCGTACCGCCGCATAACTCGGAGCAGCTGAAGCCGCTGTTGCTGCCGGAGACGGAGCGGGCCGAGGAACACAAGCGAGCGGCAACGCTCAGGAAAATTCCTCTCGACTCACGCGCGGTCTCCGACGTTCTGATGCTGGCAATGGGGGCCTATACGCCGCTCGATGGGTTTATGGGGCATGACGACTGGCGCGGCGCGTGCCGCGATATGAAGCTGACCAGCGGCGTCTTCTGGCCGATCCCGATCACGCTGTCCGTCGACCAAGACCTTGCCGACGGCATCCATGCCGAAGAGGAGGTGGCGCTCGTCGACGCGGAGAGCGGCGAAATCCTCGCCGTCATGGAGGTTCGCGAGAAATATTCGATCGACAAGAAATTCGAGGCCAAACACGTCTATCGCACCGCCGATCCGAAGCACCCGGGGGTCGCGAAAG
>DATLTH010000607.1:0-8175 GCA_035533695.1 Allostellaceae bacterium
CGGACGTTCATCTCGAGCCGTTCCCGGATCGTCTGCGCATCCGCTATCGCTATGACGGCATGCTGCATGAGGTCGATCCGCCGCCGGCGCGGTTGCAAGCGGCGGTCATCTCGCGCATCAAGATCATGGCGCGACTCGACATTGCCGAGCGCCGCCTGCCGCAGGATGGGCGGATCAAGCTGACGGTGCGCGGCCACGACATCGATTTCCGCGTCTCCACGATCCCGTCGCTGCACGGCGAGACGGTGGTGCTGCGCGTCCTCGACCGCACCGCCGTGGAGTTCGACTACGACAGGCTCGGCTTTCCAACAGACATACGGCGCGGTCTCGAGCGCTGTCTCGACCTGCCGAACGGCATGGTGCTCGTTACCGGCCCGACCGGCAGCGGCAAGACAACGACGCTCTATACCGGCCTGCAAGGGCTGAACACCGTGTCGCGCAAGATCGTGACCGTCGAGGACCCGATCGAGTATCAGCTGACCGGGATCAATCAGATACAGGTGAAGCCGCAGATCGGCCTCAACTTCGCCAGCTTGCTGCGCTCGATCCTGCGGCAGGATCCGGACATCATCATGATCGGCGAGATCCGCGACCTGGAGACGGCACAGATCGCGGTGCAGGCAGCGCTGACCGGGCATCTGGTCCTGTCAACGCTGCACACCAACTCGGCCGCCGCGACGGTGACCCGGTTGCGCGACATGGGGCTGGAGGACTATCTGCTGACCGCGACGCTGAAAGGAGTCTTGGCGCAGCGTTTGGTTCGCCGCCTGTGCCCGCTTTGCAAGGTGCCGCTGCCGGCCGAACCCGCCTTGATTGAGCGTTTCGGCCTTAACCGCTTGGCCGGATCGGCGGAGATTGCGCTCTATGGTCCCGTCGGCTGTCCCGAATGCCGAGGCACCGGCTACCGCGGGCGGCGGGCGATCGGCGAACTGCTGCTGCCGAGCCGGACGATCGATCGTCTGATCTTCGAGCGGGCCGACGATGCGGCGATCGAGCGGGCGGCCGTGGCCGACGGGATGCGGCCACTTTTCGAAAGCGGATTGCTCGCCGTGCTCGATGGCGACACGACGATCGAGGAGGTGGTGCGCTGCCTCCGCAGCGAGGCCTGACGAACCGCCCGCTGCATATGGCGCACACCTATTAGAGAAAGATGCATGGCACAGTTCCGGTGGTCGGCGATCAACAATAGTGGCGACGTGTCGAGCGGCACGATGGACGCGCCCGACCAGCGCACGGTGGTTGAGCGCTTGCAAGGCCAGGGGCAGATCGTGCTGCGGGCCGATCCCGCTGACCGGCGCCGCGGCCTCGGGGACTTGCTGCGCCTCGAACTGGGCGGGCCGCGTGGGCTCGACAAATCGGCGCTCGCCGAAGTCACCCGCGAACTCGCGATCATGCTGGCCGCCGGGCAGGATCTTGACCGCGCGCTGCGTTTTATAGCGGAACAGACGCGAAGCGTACGCGCCCGGGCAATTGTCGGCAATGTGCGCGACAAGGTTCGTGCCGGCAGTTCGCTCGCCGCGGCGCTCGCTGCCGAACCGCGCAGTTTTTCGAAGCTGTATGTCGGATTGGTCCGGGCTGGCGAAGCCGGCGGCTCGCTCTCGGCGACGCTGCAGCGCCTCGCGGAGTTGCTCGATCGCGAGCGGAGCCTCGCTGCGAGCCTGCGCTCGGCAATGGTCTATCCGGCGCTGCTGGTCGTCGCTGCGATCAGTTCGGTTGTTTTGCTGCTCGTCTACGTGCTGCCGCAGTTCACCCCGATCTTCGAACAGGCCGGTGCGCGGCTGCCGGCCTCGACGCGTACCTTGATGGCGCTGGGCGCGGCCGTTGCCGCGGCCGGTCCGTGGCTGCTGCTTGGATTGCTCGCTTCGGGCGTGCTGGCGCACCGGCTGCTGGCGCAGCCGATCTATCGGATCAAGGCCGATCGCCTGCTGCTGCATCTGCCGATCGTCGGTACGCTGATGCGAGAGACAGTGGCCGCGCGGCTGACCCGCACGCTCGGCAGCCTCCTGCAGAACGGGGTGCCGCTGATCGCGGCGCTCGGCATCGCCAATGACGCCATCGGCAATCTCGCCGTGTCGGCCGCCGTCGAGGCCGCCGCTCTGGCAACCAAAAGCGGCGGCGGGCTGGCGCGGCCGCTCGCGGCATCGGGCCTGTTCCCGCCGCGGATGCTTCATCTGCTGCAGCTTGGCGAAGAGGCAGCGCAGCTTTCGGCGATGGCGCTCAAGGCCGCCGATATCCACGACGAGCAGGCACGGCTGATGATGCAGCGGCTGGTCGCGCTCGCGGTGCCGACGATCACGATCATCATGGGGTTTGTCGTCGCCGGCATCGTCGGTTCGCTGCTGACGGCGATGCTGAGCCTCAATGACCTCGCGTCGTAGACAGCGATCGCCGGCAACGATTGGTGCCGCCGGCTTCACCCTGATCGAGATGCTGGTCGTCGTCGCGATCATGGCCGTCTCTTTGGTCTTGATCGTCGGGTACAAGCCGCCCTGGAGCCAAGGCTTCGACATCGAGACGACAGCAGCCGAACTTGCGGGAGAATTGCGGCTGGTGCGGTCCGAGGCGATCGCCGAAAACCGCGCCGTCGCGCTGCAGATCGATCTGGCGCACCATCTTTATCGCGCCGGCACGGCACCACCGCGCCCCTTGCCGGCCGGGTTGGCAATCCAGCTCCTGACGATTGCCGGCGAACAGCAAGGTAAGCGCAGCGGCGACATCCGCTTCAATCCCGACGGCAGCTCGACCGGCGGACGGATTGTCCTCGCGTATGGGCCGCGGCGGGTGGCCGTCGGCGTCGATTGGCTGACCGGCCGGGTCAGCGTCGCCGGTGTCCGCTAAGCCCGCGGCGGGGTTTACCCTGCTGGAGGTCGTCGTGGCGCTGGCGATCGCCGCGTTGGCGCTGGTCGTGCTGTTTCGCGCCGGCGGCGACGGGTTGTTCGCGGTCGTTACCGCCTCGCGTGCCGAGCAAGCGGTCGAGCGGGCACAGTCGCACCTTGCGGCGGTGGGAAACGATGTCGCCCTTCTGCCCGGCGAGTCCGATGGCGACGATGGCGGCGGGTATCATTGGCGAATGCGCATCCGGCCCTCGGCTCGGTGGCAGTTGCCGGCGGCGAACGGCGCGCCGATCGTTAGCAATACATTATTCGATGTCGAGGTGGCCGTTTCGTGGCCTGGCCGCGATCACGATCGCGCGGTGGTGCTCCGCACCGAGCGCATCGGCGCAGTCACGGCAGGCCGGTAAGGATCGCGATGGCGAGCGCACGCCGGCGCGCCGAAGGCGGCTTTACGCTGCTCGAAGTTTTGGTCGCCCTTGTCGTCCTCGGCTTTCTGGTGGTGGGATTGACCCAAGGGGTGCGCTCCGGCCTCGCGTTGCGGCAAGCGCAAATCCATCGCCTCGGCGATACTGCAGAGCTCGACGCGACGATGCGTCTCTTGCGCCGCCTGCTGACCCGGCTGCCGGTCATCCCGGCCGGCAACCGGCTGATCACGACCGCAACCGGCGCCGGCTTCAGGGGCGAACCTGACCGGGTGAGCTTTGTCGGCGACCTGCCGAGCGGCCTCGGCACGACCCGCCGCGCCGACCTGTCCCTCTACGTCGCTGACGGGAGCCTTGTGCTGTCCTGGGTCCCGCATCGCCACGAGCGCTCGCTCGTCGCAGTGAGCGCCCCCACCCGCACCGTGTTGCTGGAGGGTATTCAGCGGCTGCAACTCGCCTATTGGGGGGCGCCGGCCAATGGCGAGCGGCCCGGCTGGCAGGCCCGTTGGGAAAGCCAGGAGGCGCCGCAGCTCATTCGAGTGCGCCTGATCTTCGCCAGGGGCGATCGACGCCAATGGCCTGATCTGATCGCCGCTTCGCGCCTCTGACGCCCAAAACCCCGCGAGGTCTGGCGCCGGAGACGTCGGCGCCAGCCCGTTCGGGGGAATCAGTCGATCGCGAGCGTCCTAACGGTCCCGATCGGCCTCGTCGAACCTGCCGTTACCGACGCAACTGGCTGGGCGGTCGTCGCTGCGGGCGAAGTCGCGCCCAAGGTGATCCGCGCTGGTGTCGACGTAGACCGCGACGCACCCGCTGTTACCGCCGCATATCTGCGCAGTGACTCCGGTGGTATCGCCGCCGGACCCAACAACGCTCGCCGGCGCAGGTTCCGGCAAATAGATACGGTTGAGCTTGCAGTCTGCCGCTACCGAATGCGCCGAGGTCCCCTGCGGGACGGTCTCGATCAATACGCTTGTCTTGCTGAAGACGCCCAGCACTGGCGACGCGGTACCGTTCACGCGATTTGCCGAAGATCCAGTGTAATAGCGTTGGTCGCCCGAATTGTACCACACCTCGTCGGAGCCGGTGATGCCACCGATGTTGGCATAATTCTTCGTCTTGGCATTGATTACCAGGGTCGTTGTATCGCTCGGGTTGTTGCCGGGGGTGCAACCCAGGAGAAGATTGGCGTCCGGCCCGACCGTGGCACCATTGGGGCCGCACGCGTGGAGCGGGACGACACCCGTGTTGGTGGACGCATCGTACGCGCCGAGCACCGCCATCGGCTTCGACAGCGTCGTTGGATCAACGACGAGCATGCCGCCGTCGCAGGTTATCGGTCCGCCGAGCTGCCCGTAATTGCAACCGGCGGGATTATTGGCGATCACCGGAATCGACACATAGAAGCGTTGCGTCGAGGGTTCCCAGGTCGGCTGCTCGAGCGACAGTCCGTACCCCGGCGGGATGATCGACGGGTCGACCGTAACCTTGGTGATGGCGACGACCATACTGGTCCGCCGATCGCCGTTCGCCGCGAACAGGGTTCCAAACGGCGGATCCTCGGCGTTGTTGGCGCCAAGCAACAATTGTCCGTCCGTCGTCAATGCCATCTCGTCGAGACGCGTTGTGCCCCCGGTCGAGATGGTTTGTTTGAGAGCAGACGCCGTCGGCGCGTTGAGATCGAACACCTTGAGGGTGCTGTTACCGTCGCCGGCATAGAGCCAATGGCCGTGACTGGTGACCCCATCCGGCCCGGAGTGATTATTGTCCACACCTCCGCTGCTGTTGAGCACAACACCGGCGAACCCGGGCAGAGTCCTCTCGTACGCATTGTTCTTGGTATCGATGATGTCGATCCCGGCATTCGAGCGATCAGCGAAAAAGTATTGGCCCCGCTGCGCATCGGACCAGCTGATGTCGAACGACCGCAGCGGGTTCCCCGGTATCGGGATCGCCGTCAGGCACCTTGTGTCGGTGGTTGTCGGTGCGCCGGGTCCGGTGCAAGGACCCGCGACAGCCGGACGAGCCGGCACGAATAGGGCCGTAGCGGCCACAAGTCCGCATACGATGGTCATAAAGCCGCTGGTTTTGCGGTTCTGCGACGCGCGTCCGGAAAGGCGTGGCATCTCATCCTCCCATTTCATCTTTTGGTCGGGTAACAGCCGAACGGTGAGTACGGTAGGTTAGGGAACAATGTTCTCAAAACGAGAAATTGCAACGATTTGTAACACTTACGGGCACTCAATCGATTCGGCCGATCGGACGCGCGGCGCGCGCGAAAACCACGCAGGCCGCCGATCGATGCCGCAGATCGGGGGCCGTGCTTCCCGTCGCTTTGTTCTTTTCCCGGCCGCGCCGCTGCGCTACGATGGGACCGGCTCCCGCAAGCATGGGGGCTTGGCGCAGAAGCGTTTGGTGGCGTACCGCCGCGGCTGGTGTTGCCGTCGCCGGCGGTTATCATGTCGTCACACTGGGTTGACAAGATTCTCGCCGATTGGTCGAGCGGCATGATCGGAGCGCTTCTCGCTTGGTGGATCGGTCAGTTGGCCGAGCTGCTGCCGACGTGGCTGCGCCGGTCGGCTCCGGCTCGCGTCGACGCATTGGTCATCTCCCCTGTCGGCTCGCTCGGCCAGGTTCGCGGCCTGACCGCGGTACTCCGGAAGAACGGCAAGGAAGTGCTGCTCGGCGAGTTCTCGCCCGGTGCCGGCGGACTGAGGGATCTGCCACCCGACCGGCCCATCGTCCTGCGGCTGGCGCAGGGTAATGTTCTGCAAAAGGTGCTGCTTCTGCCGCTTGCGGCGCAATCGCATCTCGACCAAGTCCTCGCATTCGAAATGGACCGAGAGACGCCCTTCGCACCCGAGGAGGTCTATTGGAGCCACTTGATCGAGGCGGTAGATCGGCGACGCGACCAGTTGCGAGTGCGGCTGTTGCTGATACCGAGGGTCAATCTCGATCCGCTTCTGTCGGCACTCGCCCGGGACGGTATCGCACCGCGCTGGGCCGAAATCGACGATGATGGCGGCCACCACCGGATGCTGTTGGCGCTTGATGGTGATGGCGTCCGTCAGCACGATCGGTCGCGCCGGTTGCTGTTGCCGGCGGCGGTGTGCTGTGGCTTGCTGGCGCTCGCCGCGGTCGTGACGCCCTTCCTGCGGCAGTCGATACAATTGGCCACGCTCGATCGAGAGGTCCGGGCCGCTCGATTGACGGCGAACCGGGCCGAGGCTCTCAGACATGAGATCGACCGCCTGAAGCATAGCACCGACATCGTGCGCGGCGAGGTGGCTAAAGCGGGACGGCCGCTGGATGTCCTCGCCGAGGTCACCAGAGTCCTGCCGGACGACACCTACCTGACCGATCTCGCGTTGCGCCAGCGCAAGCTGACGCTCAGCGGCAGGTCCGCCGGCGCAGCCCGCCTGATCAGCGCGCTCGCCGCCGATAGCAGCTTCCGAAACCCCGCCTTCGCAGCGCCGGTCACGCGGCTGGAGGCGGCACACGCCGAGGTGTTCACAATCGTTGCGGACGTGGGGCCGCAGCTGTGAACAGCTCCCTGCCGAGCGGCTGGCAAGGCCGCTGTCTGGCATTGGCGTTGCTGCTTTTGCTACTCGCCGCGACGTATCTGGCGGTCGCCGCGCCGCTGCTGGAATTCTATAGCGAGCGCTCGCTGCTGGCGCAATCGCGCACTGCGCTGCTGCGCAAGCTGGATGTCGTCGGCGCCGAACTCCCGGCGCTGCACGCACGCGTCGCCAAGCTGAGTGTGGCGATGGACAGCCACAAGCTGACACTCGACGGGGCCAGCGATGCGATCGCCGCGGCCCGCCTGCAGGGCCGCATCGAGCCGCTCGCGACCGGGTCCGGCATGACCATCGGCAGCACAGAGATCCTGACTTCGGAGGCGCAAGGGGATTATCGGCGGATCGGCCTTCGCCTGATCGTCAGCGGCTCTTACGAGAGCCTCCTCAAGCTTCTCGCGGCGGTCGAGAAGGCCACGCCGCCGCTGGTCGTAGACAATCTGCAGATCCGCAGCTTGCAGCACCGGCTGGGAAACAGACAGCTTCGCGGCCTCGATGCCAGCTTCGACGTCTTCGGGTTCCGTGCCGCCGATACCACCGCGGCCGCGACGCCATGATCGATCGCAGGCTGCCGTTTCTGCTGGTCGGATGTGTCGTCTTCGCAGCGGCGATCACCGCCGAACTGCTCGCCGATAGCGACGGCGGCGCCGGAATGGCCAATGTCCCGCGCGGCCAGGACGCACGTCCGATCGTCCGGCAGGCTCGCCGGATTTCCGCTCAGGACTTGCTTACGGCCGCGCTTGCCCGGCCGCTGTTCAGCCCGACCCGTCGTCCGCCCGTGGCGGAGGGCCCGGTTGATTTTGATCTTAGCGACAAACGGCTGGCCGGCATCGTCATCGAAGCCGGGCGCCGACTTGCGATCTTCGCCGTGACCGGCGCAAAGCCGCTGACGTTGAGCGAAGGCGAAATCGTGAATGGCTGGGAGATCGAGAACATCACCCCGCAGGAGGTCTCGTTGCGGGGGCCGGCCGGTACCAGAACGCTGCAACCCAAACCCGACGGACGCTTGATCCGCCGCGCGCCATCTCCGCCGTTTGTCAATCCGGGCAGGCGGCTGCCCCGGCAGTTGACAGCCGCTCCGCCGCTACCGGCCGGCCGGGCCGGCGTCAATCCCACCGTGCGCGGCCGCCGATCAGCGAGAATGGGTCACGATCAATGAGGCTGCCCTTCTGTACGTGCCGGCGAACGCCGTTTCATTTGGTCGCGCTCGTTCTGCTCTCCGCCTGCCATTCACCGCCGGCGAGGCTGACGCCGCTCGCAGAGCCGGCCCGCCTTCAGGCGGCACCGCCGCGTGTCGACAGCGCCCTTCCCAACGGGAGCGCCAGGAACGCCATGTTCCTCGAT
>DATLTH010000608.1:0-4100 GCA_035533695.1 Allostellaceae bacterium
CCCCACCTCACCCCAACCCTCTCCGCCCCCGGGGGCGGAGAGGGAGCACCGGGTGACGCCGTGAGCCTGCTCGAAGTACGCGATCTGAGCGTCAGTTTCGCCGGCTGGCGCGGCGCAGCGCCGGTCGAGGCGGTCAAGCGCGTCTCGTTCAGCCTCGACCGCGGCGAAACGCTAGCGTTGGTCGGCGAGAGCGGCTCGGGCAAGACCGTGACGGCATTGTCGATCCTGCAGTTGCTGCCCTACCCCGCCGCCGCTCACACGCCGGAAAGCAGCGTACGCTTCGCCGGCGAAGAGCTGGTCGGGGCGCCGAAAGGGCGGCTGCGCGAGGTGCGCGGCAACCGCATCGCGATGATCTTCCAGGAGCCGATGACCTCGCTCAACCCGCTGCACACGCTGGAAAAACAGGTCGCCGAGACGCTCCTGATCCACAAGCACCTGTCGGCCTCGGCGGCGAGGGTCCGCACCCTCGAACTGCTGCACATGGTCGGGTTGCAGGACGCCGAGAGCCGGCTCGGCGCCTATCCGCACCAATTGTCGGGCGGTCAGCGCCAGCGGGTGATGATCGCGATGGCGATCGCCAACGAACCCGACATCCTCATTGCCGACGAGCCGACGACCGCGCTCGACGTGACGATCCAGGCGCAGATCCTCGATCTGATGCGCGAGTTGCGCGACCGGCTCGGCATGGCGCTCTTGTTGATCACCCACGACCTCCAGATCGTCCGCCACATGGCCGAGCGGGTCTGCGTGATGACCGCGGGCGAGATCGTCGAAAGCGGCCCGACCCCGGAGATTTTCGCCCGCCCGCAGCATCCCTATACGCGCCGGCTCTTGGCGGCCGAGCCGAAAGGACGGGCGATGCCGGCCGACCCGGCGGCCCCGCTGCTCGTCGAGGGCGACAGGCTCAAGGTGTGGTTTCCGATCCGCGGCGGCCTGTTCCGCCGGATCAAAAGCTACATCAAGGCGGTGGACGGCGTGTCGCTCTCGCTGCGCGAGGGCGCGACCTTGGGGGTCGTCGGCGAGAGCGGCTCGGGCAAGACGACGCTCGGCCTTGCGTTATTGCGGCTGCTCGATGGCCAAGGAGAGATGGCGGGCGATATCCGCTTCGCCGGGCATGACATCGCACACCGGCGGCAGAAGCGGCTGCGGCCCTTGCGGCGCGAGATGCAGGTGGTCTTTCAGGACCCCTATTCGAGCCTGTCGCCGCGCCTGTCGATCGCCCAGATCGTCGGCGAGGGGCTGAAGGTGCACCGCCTCGCCGCCAGCAACGCCGAGCAGCGCCGGATGATCGAGGCGACGCTCGAAGAAGTCGGCCTCGACCCTTCCGCGGCCGACCGCTACCCGCACGAATTCTCCGGCGGCCAGCGCCAGCGCGTCGCGATCGCCCGCGCCCTCGTCCTGAAGCCGCGCTTTATCGTGCTCGACGAGCCAACCTCGGCCTTGGATATGTCGGTGCAGGCGCAGATCGTCGAACTCTTGCGCGACCTGCAGGCGCGCTACGGCCTCGCCTACCTGTTCATCAGCCACGATCTGCGCGTGGTGCGCGCGATGGCGCACGACATCCTGGTCATGAAAGACGGCCGGATCGTCGAGGCCGGCAGCACCGAGCGGGTGATGACCGCACCCGAGCACCCCTATACCAAGGCGCTGATGGCCGCCGCCTTCGACCTCGCCGCCGCCCCGGCATAGCGTGACAACAAGACTGCGTCAGCGGACCCTCACCGCACGCCGGTTGCGACGAGATGCGACGGATGTCGAAAATGTACTCTGGCGCGCCCTGCGCGAGGGTTTCCCACATCTGCGCTTCCGTCGGCAGCACCCGATCGGCCCCCATGTTGTCGATTTCCCTGCCCCGGCCGAAAGCTCGCGATCGAACTCGACGGCGGCCAGCATGCGGGCCAGGCCGAAGCGGATGCCGCGCGAACCGCGGAACTCGCGCGGCGCGGCTATCGGGTAATCCGCTTCTGGAACAATGATGTGCTCGACAATCTCGCGGGAGTGCTCGAACGTATCCGGGAAGAACTGGATGCCGGTAAATGATTCAGCCGTCTCCGCCCTTCAGGGGGGAGAGGGAGGGGCCCGCGCCGCAGGCGTGGGAGGGTGAGGTGGGTGCCGGCGAGCGCTCCGGCATCCCCCCCACCTCACCCAACCCTCTCCGCCCCGCCATGGCCCACCGGGGGCGGAGAGGGAGTAGACAAATGCCTTCTGTGTATAATCCTGAGAAACCTTGCCTAGAACCGCTCGCATGTTTCTGCGGCGGCGACGAAGGCTTCGGCGTCGGCCGGCAGCAACAGCCGCTCGGCGACCAATGCCGCCGCCGCCGCCCTGACCTTGGCGACATAGCGATCGCGGCTGCCGTAGCGTTCCGCGAGCGATGGGCGGGGATCGTCGGCCGCCTCGCGCTCGGCAGGGCTGCGCGCGAACGGGATCAACGAACCGTCGCGGTCGGCGAGTTCGCCGGGCTTCGCCCGGTAGACGTTCCAGCCGGTATAGGTGCCGAGCGGCACCGCGATCGGCGGCAACCGGATGCCGGCCAACTCGTTGCCGTCGTCGTCAACCGGCGAGACAAAGGTTTCATAGAACTGCGCCGGCCCGCCCGGGGGCAGGTCCACCCAATCGACCGGCGCGCAAATGCGGTTGCCGCCTGGCGGGTGGGCAAACCCGGCGACGCGCGGCATCCGTACGGTTTCGGCCTTGACCGCGGTGCCGGTTGCGAGCGTCGGTACGCGGCTCGGCGGCGGCGGGGTGCCCTGCGTCACCCACTTTTCGAGCGCGAGGAACAGGGCGCGCAAGGCCGGCGTCGCGCTGTGCGGGTTGCGCGGGTTGAGGCACGGCCCCGGCCGCGGATCGGCGCCCGGCCGGCCGCCGTGCTGGGTCCCGGCGATCAGATAGGCGCGGGCGTTTGCCGGCAGATCGGCGTCGTTCCGGCCGGCGGGGTCGATGTGCACGAGCGAGGCGCCCTTCTGCCAATATTCGGTCGAGCTGTTGGTCTCGATGATCAGCGGGTCGGTCGCGTCCCCCTTCACGATCGCGCCCGATTTGCCGGAAAACGGGTCGCGCGCCGGCATCGTGCCGAACGGAAACCAGTTCTCCGGGTAGAGCCGGTCCTCGTGCTGGGTTGCGGTGCGGCCGGGCATGCCGAAGCGGTGATTGGCGAACACCTTGCCGGCGCCGGCGACATGGCTCATGACGCCGTCGAAGGCGCGCCTGCCCCGGCTGTCCTTGTTCATGCCGAGTTCGAGGAAATGGCGCAGGAAGCGCCCGCTTTGCGACACCCCAAAGGCCAGCGCATGGCGGATCTCGCCCATCTCCGGCGTGGCCTGACGCTCGGCGCTCTCGTAGCGCAGCGACGACACGAGGTCCCGCACGCTGGCGAAACCGATGCCGAGCACTTTGGGTTCGGCGGCCTCGTACCACAACTCGTAGATCCGGAACGGCTCGAACTTGCGGCCCTCGGGCAGCAGCCGGATCGAATGCCGGTCGACAAACTCCCATTCCGCGCGCGGAATGTCGCGGCGCGGATCGCTCTCGCGGTCGCGCACGGCGAGGCGCGCCGCCTTCTGGTCGAGCGTTGCGGCCGGATAAGGTAAGCGGTGCGCGCTGCCGTCGCCCGCCGCGCGCGTGCCGATGTGGAACTCGTCGCGGATGCGGCCGGTGATCGGCCGGCCATTGTCGAGTGCTGCCGGAAAATCGCCGCCGAGCCCGTGATTGGCGCGCGGCGCGCCGGGGTCCCAGCCCGACCACACCAAGGAATAGCCGCGCCCGAGACAGAAGCCGAGGCCGGCGTCGTCCCGCGTCTTTGGGTCATTGGTGCGGGCCGGGTCGCCGGCCACCACGTCGTCCAACAGGTTGAAGATGCGCTTCGAGCCGCGGTTCGGCACGTCGTAGACCAGGATGCCGCTGCCGCGCGCCGGGTCCTTGGGGCGCAATATGTCGAAATCGGTGGCGTATTCGACGAGGCCAGCGGCGTTCACTGGCGCCCGGTCGAGATCGACGATGCCGGCATTCTCCGGCGCGGCCGGGTCGAGCGTCCCGCGTGCCACGCCCTTGATCCGCACAAACGCTCCGGCCGCGCCGAATTCGTGGCCATCGGCGAAGGT
>DATLTH010000609.1:0-2482 GCA_035533695.1 Allostellaceae bacterium
GATTGGACGGCTAAAGAACTGCCGAACTCTCATTGTTTGGACTTGTGTTGATCCTGAGTCAGCCGGCGTATCAGCCGCTTGAGCCGTTGTGGCGTAATCGGTAGCTCGGTGACGATGTTTGGCGCCCCGAGCGCATCATCGATCGCCGCGGCGATTGCCGCCCCCACGGCGTTGGCGCCGCCCTCCCCCGCCCCCTTCAAGCCCAGCGGATTAAGCGGGCTCGGTGCGTCTTCGGAAACGATGATCTCGACCGGCGGCATTTCGCGCGCAGTCGGCATAAGGTAGTCGGCGAACGTCACCGACAGCGGCTCGCCACGCTCATCGTACAAAAATTCCTCGAACAAGGCCCCGCCAATCCCCTGTGCGCAGCCGCCGACGAGCTGTCCTTCGATCAGCATCGGATTGACGGCTTTGCCGACATCATAGGCCACGAGATAGCGCTCGATCGCGACACCGCCGGTTTCCCGATCGACGCGGGTCACGGCGATGTGCACGCCGTAGGGATAGTTCATATGCTTGGTTTGGAACAATCCCTCCGCCGACAGCCCCGGCGTTTGCCCGTGACGTAAATTCGAGCCGGGCGATAGAGCGCGGGCAACCGCACCGAGGCTGATCGATGCGCCGGCCTTGGCATCGATACGAACGACCTCGCCTTCGACCACATCGAGCGCCGCGACGGGAGCCTGCAGCAATTCGGCAGCCGCTTCGATCGCCTTGGCGCGCACGGCGGATGCCGCGAGCCTGGTCGCCTCACCGGTCATGACGGTCACGCGCGACGCGAACGCGCCCATGCCACGCTCGATGCGATCGGTGCGACCGTGGATGACCCGTATTCTTCCATAGTCGACCCCGAGGGCATCGGCGCAGATTTGCGCTATCGCCGTCTCCATGCCCTGCCCGACCGAGGCGGAGCCGCACACGACCTCCACCATGCCGTCGGTGTCAACGTCGATCTTCACCTGATCGAACGGACCCAATCCGCTTTTTTCCACGAACAGCGCGACGCCGGCACCGACCAGTTCGCCGCCGGCACGGCGCGCCGCCAGCCGCTCGCACAAGCTTGGCCATTCGACCGCCGCCAGCGCCTTGTCGAGCAGCCCCGCATAGTCGCCAGAGTCGAGGACGATATCGGTGCCCAGCGTTTCGAGCGGGCGCGCATACGGCATTTCATGCTTGGCGATCAGATTTCGCCGGCGTACTTCCAGCCGATCCAAATCCAGCCGGTCGGCGATCGCATCGAGCAGCCGCTCGCGCACGAATGTACTCTCGAAGCGGCCAGGCGCGCGGTAGGTTCCGCACGGCGTTTTGTTGGTCAGCCGGATGCGGGCGTTGGCCCGATAGGCTGGAACGCGATAAGGGCCGGGCAACATCGCCACGGCGAGATCGGGGACGGTCGCCGCGTGGGTGCGCATATAAGCCCCCTGATCATAGAATATTTCATTGTCGATCGCGAGAATATGCCCATCGTGGTCGACGGCGGCACGAATGTGATGGCGCTGCTGGCGCGAATGGTTGGCGGCGATAAGGTGCTCCCGGCGATCCTCGATCCACTTGACCGGCCGTCGCATGCGCAGCGCTGCGGCGCACACCAGTACATCCTCCGGATAAAGCTCGCCGCGAATGCCGAAACCGCCGCCGACATGGCCTTCGTAGAGGTGCACCGACGCAGCGGCGCGTCCCAGCATGCGGGCAATCTGGTCGCGATTCCAATGCGGCACCTTGGCGGCGCCATGAAGCTCCAGCACGTCGCGGCCCGCATCGTAGCGTGCAATGGCGCCGCGGGTTTCGAGTGGGACGCCGGAATGCCGCCCGATCGAGAGTGTCGCCGCGACTACCGCATGAGCGGAGCGGAAGGCCGCGTCGACGTCGCCATAACCCTTGCGCACTATGCCGGGCTCGGTCGGTCGGCCGAATTCGAACTCGCCGGGCGCCTCCTCGGCGCTCAGAATTGGCGGCAGTTCCTCGATGTCCAGCAAGACGAGTTCGGCGGCATCTTCGGCGAGATAAGGATCTTCGGCGAAGACGGCCGCGACCGGCTCGCCGACGTAACGCACTCGATCGCTTGCAAACAGCCGCTGCCGGTAAGTTTCAAGCCCTTCCATTCTGGTGAGGCGAAAGTCGATCGGGGGAATGTCGGCAATATCGGCCGCCGTCCACACCGCGTGAACGCCTTGTTTGGCAAGCGCCGCGGTCGCGTCGATCGAGCGGATGAGACCGTGCGCAATGTTCGAGCGCACGACACGCATATGCAGCTGCCCCGCAAACGAGATATCCGCGGCAAACGCGCCGCGCCCAGTCAGCAGCGGCCGATCCTCCAGGCGCGGCACCGAGCGGCCGACAAATTTTGCCTTTGGCTTTGCGCCGGCTGGTGCCATCGGTCTCGCTTATCCGATCCCGCTGCCCGTGTTCAGCGCTGCCGCAGTTCGGCTGCAGCCGCGCGCGCCGCCTTCACGATGTTCTGATAGCCGGTGCAACGGCACAA
>DATLTH010000610.1:0-6754 GCA_035533695.1 Allostellaceae bacterium
CGACGCCTACCGGTCGGCCGTCGGCATCGACAAGAACGACCCGAACCCGGCGACCGCGCCGTTTCGCAACAACATGCGGGCGGCCGAGGCCGAGCCCTATCCCAACCTCGCCAGCGTCCCGCCGCCGCCGACCCGCGAGACTACCACCGCCGAGCGGCAGAAGCTGACCCAGAGCCTGCTCGCCGATCGCGCCGCGACCCAGGCGGATGCCGGCCCGGCCCCGCCCGTTCCTGCCGCCGTCGCGAAGAGAGTGCCGGCCGCCGCGGCTGCGATGCCCGCCGCGGCGGCGTCGATCTCGGGCTACCGCAAGGCCGAAGCGGCGCTGTCGCCGCAGCCGCTCGAATCGAACCTCCAAACCCCGCAGATACCCTCGGTTCCACAGCCCGAAGCCCCACGCCCCGCCCCGCCGCCGCCGGTGCTGCCGGCGATCGCATCGCCGGCGCCTGTGGCGGAGCCGGCATCAGCGGCGATCGCGAGCGCCATGCCGCAACCGGCCCCGCCGGTGCCGGAACTGGCGCCGATCGCCGCGCCGCCGCCGCCGGCCGCGGTCACCGCCGCGCCGCCGGGCGCGCCGGATGCCGCCACGATCGCGACGCTCGACCCCCCAAGCCCCTCCGGCGCGGCGGGCGATGCCGAGCGGGCGCAGATCGCACGCGTCGCCGCGCTCTATAAGCAGCGGCCGGGCAATCTGCGCATCATCGCCTACGCGGCGACGCCGAACGCCGGCGGCGACCCGCTTGCCGGATATCACCTCGCGCTCGACCGCGCGCAGAGGGTGGCGACGGCGCTCTCCAAGGCCGGCGTACCCGCCGGCAACATCCAGACCGAGGCGGCCCCCGCAACCGGTGCGCACGCCGCGGGCCGGCTCGACATCCAACGCATGCCGTAACCGCCGGACGTTGCCCGATGAAGCCAATCCTGTGAAACCGACCCTCAAGATCGCCGTCGCCGGGCTTGGCACGGTCGGCGCCGGAATTCTGCAACTGCTGGAGCGCGAAGCGGAGCTGGTGGCGATGCGCGCCGGCCGCCATATCGTCGTCGTCGCCGTTTCGGCGCGCGACCGGCGGCGCGACCGCGGCGTCGATCTGTCGGCGGCGCGCTGGTACGACGACGCTGCGGCGATGGCGGCCGACCCGGACATCGACGTGGTCGTCGAGCTGATCGGCGGCAGCGGCGGCACCGCCCTCGCGGTGATCGAAACGGCGCTCGCCCGCGGCAAGCACGTCGTCACCGCGAACAAGGCGCTGATGGCCGAGCACGGCACCCGCCTCGCCCTGCTGGCCGAGGAAGCGGGGGTGGCGCTCGCCTTCGAGGCGGCGGTCGCCGGCGGCATCCCGATCATCAAGACCCTGCGCGAGAGCCTCGCCGGCAACCGGCTGTCGCGCGTTTACGGCATCCTCAACGGCACGTCGAACTACATCCTGACCGCGATGCGCGAGGGCGGGCGCGAGTTCGCCGAGGTATTGGCCGAAGCCCAGAAGCTCGGCTACGCCGAGGCCGACCCGAGCTTTGACATCGACGGCGTCGATGCCGCGCACAAGCTGGCGATCCTGGCGAGCGTCGCGTTCGGCCGGCCGGTCGATGCGGCCGGAGTCTACACCGAGGGCATCCGCCATATCTCGCGGCTCGACATCGACTTCGCCGAGGAACTCGGCTACCGCATCAAACTGCTCGGCATCGCCCGGCTGACCGAGAGCGGGCTCGAACAGCGCGTCCACCCCTGCATGGTGCGCCGCGGCACGCCGATCGCCGCCGTCGAAGGGGTGTTCAACGCGGTCGTCGCCGAGGGCAATTTTGTCGGAAGGGTGGTGCTCGAGGGGCGCGGCGCCGGCGCCTTCCCGACTGCTTCCGCGGTCGCTGCCGACCTGATCGACATCGCCGCCGGGCGCCAGGTGCCGGCCTTCGGGGTCCCGGCATCGTCGCTGGCCGCATTGCCCGGCGCGCCGATGGAGCGCCACCAGGGCGCCTATTACATTCGCCTGATGGTGCTCGATCAACCCGGCGTCATCGCCGATGTCGCGGCGGCATTGCGCGACGAGCACGTCTCGATGGAGTCGATGATCCAGCGCGGCCGCGCGCCGGGCGAAGCGGTGCCGGTGGTGCTGACCACCCACGCCACCGTCGAAGCGCCGATGCGGCGCGTGCTCGAGCGGATCGCCGCGCTCGATACGGTGCTCGAACCGCCGCGCATGATCCGCATCGAAGATCTCTGACGGTTCCGGTTGGAGCGGGCGCCGGCGTCGCGGGGCGGACGTCCCGGCTCGCGCCGGTGCGCTCCGTCCCGCGAGCATTGCCTTCGCTTACTGCGCGGCGGCGCGCATCGGTACGTGCGCTTTGAGGAAACTGCGCACCTTCTGGATCATGCGCTGCCGCAATTCCTCGGGCTCGCGCCACGGGAAGACCGTGATGTCGGAGTTCGGCGCCAGCGAGGCGACGTCAATCGAGGTCTGCAGCGGGTGCGACGCCGTGTCGTCCGGCAGCACCAGGATCGGCGTGTGGCAGTTCTTGATAAAATCGCGGGACACGCTGTAGAGGAAATCGGGCTGCACCCGCCACAGGCTGTGGAAATACTTGTCGATCGTGTCCTGCGACACCTCGGGGCGGCGCTTCTTGAAATCGGGCAGCCAATTATCCGTGCTGTGCCGGTACATGACCCCCGGATCTTCCGGCCGATCGCCGACGGTCTGGTGGAAGACCGCGGCGACGACCCGGTCGGGCGCCCGCTGCAGCAATTTGCCGGCAAAGCAGCCGCCGATGCAGTAGCCCATGAAAAAGAACTGACGGATGCCGAGATGGTCCATCAGCCCGAGCTGGTCGTCGGCAAAGGCGTCCCAGGCGTTTTCGGTCGGCACGGGGCCGGTCGACTCGCCGCCATTGGCGTTGCGCTGGTCCATCGTGATAACGCGGAAATCGTTCTTGAATTCCTCCATCGCGTTGATCGCCGCGGTCGGCCACATGGCGACCCGCGAATTCAAGCCGCCGCCGGGGGTCACCAGCAGCGGAAAGCCGGAGCCCGCCTCCTCGTAGCGGATGCGGACGTCGCCCTTTTGAACAAACGGCATGGCATTCTCCTTCTTGCACAAGACAAATTCGGACAGGCGTGATGGCGTCGGCGCTTACCTCGTTTGCATTGTCGGCTAACATAGCCGCAATTGCGGTCGTGGAGCAGAGGCGATGACGGCAGCGAAGCAAATGCGGCTGGGCGCGTTCATGCGCCCGGTGGGCATCCATACGGCGTGGTGGCGCTATCCCGGCGCCTACCCGGACGCCAACTTCAATCTGAAGCACCTGATCCGCTTCGCGCAAAAGCTCGAGGAGGGCCGCTTCGATGCGTGGTTCATGGCCGACCACCTGGCCGTGCTCAACATGCCGATGGCGGCCTTGAAGCGCAGCGCGACGGTGACCTCGTTCGATCCGTTGACCGTGCTGCCGGTATTGGCGATGCACACCGAGCATCTCGGGCTGATCGCCACCGCGTCCACCACCTTCGAGCCGGCCTATACGATCGCCCGCCGCTTTGCCTCGCTCGACCATATTTCGGGCGGCCGCGCGGCGTGGAACCTGGTCACCACCTCAAACCCGGATTCGGCGCTCAATTTCGGCCTGACCGAGCATATGGAGCACGACGAGCGCTACCGCCGCGCCCGCGAGTTTTTCGATGTCGTGACCGGGCTGTGGGACAGCTTTGCCGACGACGCCTTTGTGCGCAACGTCGAGGAGGGCATCTATTTCGATCCCGAGCGCATGCACGTCCTCGACCACAAGGGCGAGTTCCTGTCGGTGCGCGGCCCCTTGAACATCGCGCGCCCGATCCAGGGCTGGCCGGTCATCGTCCAGGCCGGCGCCTCCGACGCCGGGCGCCAGCTTGCCGCCGAGACCGCCGAGATGGTGTTCGCCGCCGGCGGCCGCCTCGCCGACATGCAGGCCAATTACGCCGACATCAAGGGCCGCGCCCGGCGCTTTGGCCGCAACCCGGACCACATCAAGATCCTGCCCGGCTGCCTCGTCGTGGTCGGCGATACGGTGGAGGAGGCGACGAAGAAGCGGGCGCTGCTCGACAGCCTTGTCCATCCCGATAGCGGCATTGCCTCCCTGTCGATCGCGCTCGGCTGCGACGCCGGGCAGTTCGACCTCGACGCGCCGCTGCCCGAGATCCCCGAAAGCAACGCCTCGAAAAGCGGGCGCGAGCGGGTCATCGAGCGCGCCCGGCGCGACAATTTGACGGTGCGGCAGCTGGCGCAGATTTCCGGTAGCTATGGCGGGCTGGCGATGGTCGGCACGGCGAAGACGATCGTCGACCAGATGGAGGAATGCTTTTTCGGCAACGCCTGCGATGGCTTCAACATCATGTTCCCGTGGGTTCCGGGCGGGCTCGACGACTTCGTCGACCGGGTCGTGCCCGAATTGCAGCGCCGCGGCCTCTTCCGCCGCGAATACGAGGGCAGGACATTGCGCGAGAATCTCGGATTGCCGCGCCCGGAAAACCGCTTCTTTCCGACGCCCGCCGCTTGATGCCTCGGCCCTCCGGCCGCCATACTCGCGCCGTGACTTCGGCGGAGGCAGCATGCAGTTCGATCTGACGCCATCCCAGCGCGACCTTCGATCGAAGGCGCGCGAATTGGCGTGCGGACCGATCGCGGCGCGCGCCGCCGAGATCGACCGCAGCGAAGAGTATCCCTGGGACAATGTCGCGCTGCTGAGGGAGGCGGGGTTCTTCGGCATGACCATTCCCGCCGCCTATGGCGGGCGCGGCGCGAGTTATCTCGAGGCGGTGCTGGTCATCGAGGAGATGGCGAAACATTGCGGCATCACCGGCCGCATCGCCGTCGAAGCCAATATGGGCGCGATCGGCGCGATCATGAAATACGGCAGCGAATCGCAGAAGCGCCTCGCCGCGGAATTCGTGCTGGCCGGCGACAAACCGGCGATCTGCATCACCGAACCCGGCGCCGGCAGCGCCGCGAGCGAAATGACGACGCGGGCCGACCGCCGCGGCAACGGTTTTGTGATCAACGGGCGGAAGCACTGGATCACCGGCGGCGGGGTGTCGCGGCTGCACCTCGTCTTTGCGCGCGTATTCGACGAAGAGGGCCAGGAAGAGGGGATCGGCGGCTTTATCGCGATCCGCGACGAGACGCGGGGGCTTGTCATCGGCAAGCGCGAGCCGGCGATGGGATTGCGCGGGATCCCCGAAGCCGAGATCAGCTTCGAGGACATGGCGGTGACGGCCGACGCCCTGGTCTTGCCGCCGCGCGGGCTGAAGAAGGGCTTTGCCGATCTGATGAACGCCTATAACGGCCAGCGCATCGGCGCCGCCACGGTGGCGCTCGGCCTCGCTGAGGGCGCCTATGAGCTGGCGCTCGGCCACGCGAAGGAGCGTCATCAGTTCGGCCGGCCGATCTGCGAGTTTCAGGGCGTGCAGTGGATGCTGGCCGACATGGCGACCGGGATCGCCGCGGCGCAGGCCTTGATCTACAAGGCCGCCGCCGGAGCCGACCCGTTCCCCGACGCCACCGAGGCGGCGCAGGCCAAGATCTTCACCTCGGAAATGGCGATCAAGGTCACCAACGACGCCTTGCAGGTGTTCGGCGCGGCCGGCTATTCGCGCAACCGGCCCTTGGAGCGCATGGTGCGCGACGCCCGCATGTTCACGATCGGCGGCGGCACCGCGCAGATCCTGCGCACGGTCGTCGCCGCGCGGCTGCTCGGCCGCCGCCTGCCGCAAACGCGCGACGGGTATTTGAATGCGATGAGCGATGAATAGCAGCAAGGGAGGCGGCGACATGGCGGCCGAAATCAAGCATATCGACCCGCAGACACTGAAACGCTACCTGCATGACGGCGGCGAAATCGCCTTGCTCGATGCGCGCGAAGAAGGGGTTTTCTTTCACCGCCATCTGCTGATGGCGTCGTGCGTCCCGCTCGCTCGCCTGGAATTGCTGGTCGACGCTCTGGTGCCGCGGCGCGGCGCGCGGGTCGTCTGGTGCGACGACGGCGACGGATCGGCGGTGCGCGCCGCCGCCCGGATGAGCGCGCTGGGCTACCGGGATGTCGCGGTGCTGGACGGCGGCATCGCCGCCTGGGAAGCGGCCGGCTACCGCGTCTACAGCGGCGTCCATGTGCCGAGCAAGGCGTTTGCCGAAGTCGTCGAGCACGAGGCCGGGACGCCCTATCTTTCGGCGCCCGAACTGAAGGCGCTGATCGACCGCGGCGCCGACATCGCGATCTTCGACAGCCGCTCCTACGAGGAATACCACAACAACAGCATCCCGACGGCGATCAGCGTGCCGGGCGCGGAACTGGTCTATCGCTTCACCGATCTGACCCCCTCGCCCGACACCACGGTGATCGTCAATTGCGGCGGGCGCACCCGCAGCATCATCGGCGCCCAGGCATTGCGCAACGCCGGGTTCCGCAACAAGATCATGTCGTTGAAGGACGGCACGATGGCGTGGCATCTGGCCGGGTTCGAGGTCGTGCACGGCGCGACGCGGCGGCCGCCCGAGGTGTCCGACGCCGGGCACAAGGCAGCCGCCGCGGCGGCGGCGGCGGTTGCGGCGCGCTGCGACGTCCGGCGCATCGACCGCGCGACGCTGGCGGCCTGGCAGGCCGAGGCGGAGCGCCGCAGCCTCTATGTGCTCGATGTGCGGACCCCCGAGGAATACGCGGCCGGTCATTTGAAGGGCGCCCGCTCGGCCCCCGGCGGACAGCTCGTCCAGGAGACCGACGCGCATATCGCAACCTGGGGATCGCG
>DATLTH010000611.1:0-7410 GCA_035533695.1 Allostellaceae bacterium
TGCCACATTTGTCGCCTTGCAAAGCATTCCCGGCTTGGCGGTTCTGTATGGCGGCGTCGTCAAAAAGAAATGGGCGATCAATTCGGCGTTCATGTGCTTCTACGCCTTTGCATCGGTCTTGATCGTCTGGGTTTTATTCGACTATAATATGGCGTTCGGACCACAATTGTTTCCATTCCTTGGGACCCCGGGATTGGCGACATCGGCGACGTTCAGCCTCGGGCAGGCCACCATACCGGCGGCAGCTTCCGGCATGCCGCCGATCGCCTTTCCGATGGCCACCCTGGTGTACTTCCAGTTCGTGTTCGCCGCGATCACCGTGATCATCCTCGGGGGATCGGTGCTCGGCCGCATGAACTTCACGGCCTGGGCGATCTTCTGCCCGGTGTGGATGACCCTCGTCTATACGGTCGGGGCGTTCAGCCTGTGGGGTGGCGGATGGCTTGCGAGCATGGGCGTCGCCGACTTCTCCGGCGGCTACGTTATCCATCTCGCCGCCGCGACCTCCGGCTTTGTCGCCGCATGGCTGGTCGGACCCCGCCTGCAGGCCGATCGTGATAATTTCCCGCCCAACAGCCTGTTGGTGACGCTGATCGGCGCCGGCATCCTGTGGCTGGGCTGGAACGGGTTCAACGGCGGCGACCCCTACTTTGCCAACGCCGATGCCGGCGCGGCCGTGCTCAACACCAACACGGCGACCGCGGTCGCCCTGCTCGTCTGGATGATGCTGGACAAGATGTCCTACGGCAAAGTGTCGATCATCGGCGCCGTCAACGGCATGATCGCGGGCCTGGTGGCGATCACCCCGGCCGCCGGTTACGTCGATGGGATGGGCGCCATCATCATCGGCGTCTGCGCCGGTATCTTCCCGTGGCTGTCGATGAACAAGCTGCAGAAGACCCGCTTCATGATGAAGATCGACGACACGCTGAGTGTGCTGTCCACCCACGGGGTTGCCGCGATCACCGGCGGTCTGCTCGTCGGCGTCCTCGCCAACCCCGCCATGCTGGTCTACATCGGCACAGAGAAGGACGCGCCGGGCGTCAGCATCACCGGCCTCTTGTACGGCGACTCGGGACATCAACTGATGGTCCAGCTCGAGGGTGCGCTGTTCATCATCGTGTTCAACGCGATCATGACGTTCATCATCCTCAAGGTGATCTCGATCTTCGTGCCGCTGCGCATGGACGAGGCGACACTGCTAGTCGGAGACGACGCGGTGCACGGCGAGACCGCCTACGCGATCGGGGTCGAAGGGGAATAATCGCCGCCGCCTTCGCGAGGCCCGACGCGCGTGCCGGGGGCGGCCTCCGCTCCCGGCACGTGCTTGCCGGAGCCGTTCACGCCGCATTGGCACGATTCTTGGTTTAGGCAGCTCCTGGTTTCAGGCGGCGCGGCTGTTGATCCGAGCCGGCGGCCGCCGCTGCACAACGCGCGTTCACGAGAAGGGTTGATCGATGAGTTTGATGCATGGGTGCCAAAAGCTGGCGCTGTTCGCCGTCCTGCTGATGTCGCTGTGGATGGTTCCGGCATTGGCGCAGACGCCGTCGCAGGCACCCGCTGCCGCACCGGTTGCGGCGGCTCCCGCCGCTTCGGCAGCAGCCCCGGCCGCGCCGAAGATCGACAGCGGCGACACCGCGTGGATGCTGACCTCGGTGGCGCTGGTGCTGATGATGACCATTCCCGGCCTGGCGCTGTTCTACGGCGGCATGGTCCGCAAGAAAAACGTCCTCGACACCGTGATGCAGAGCTTCATGGTGACCTGTCTCGTCACCGTCCTCTACACAATCGTCACCTACAGCATGGCCTTCACCAACGGCAGCCCGTATCTGGGCGGCATGAGTCGCTTCATGCTGATGGGGATGAGTCTTAACGCCACCAACCCGTTGGCGCCAACGATCCCCGAATCGGTCTACATGTGCTTTCAGATGACCTTTGCGATCATCACCCCGGCGCTGATCTGCGGCGCGGTGGCCGATCGCATGAAGTTCTCGGCCTTGATGTGGTTCATCGGCTTGTGGGCGGTGCTGGTCTATGCGCCGATCGCACACTGGGTATGGGGCGGCGACGGGTTCCTCAATACCCTCGGCGTGCTCGATTACGCCGGCGGCACGGTCGTGCACATCAATTCGGGCGTCGCCGGGCTGATGTGCGCCCTGATGCTCGGCAAGCGGCAGGGCTACGGCAATGAGCCGATGGCGCCGCACAACCTGGTGCTGAGCGTGATCGGCGCCTCGCTCTTGTGGGTCGGGTGGTTCGGCTTCAACGCCGGCTCGGCGGTGACGGCAGGCACCAATGCCGGCATGGCGATGGCGGTGACCCAGATCGCGACCGCGACGGCGGCATTGACCTGGATGTTTGTCGAGTGGGGCTTGAAGGGCAAGCCGAGCGTTCTCGGCATCTGCTCGGGCGCGGTTGCGGGGTTGGTGGCGATCACCCCGGCCTCGGGCTTTGTCGACCCGCGCGGCGCCCTGATCATCGGCATCGCCGCCGGCGTGGTGTGCTACTGGGGCGTCACCGGCCTCAAGAACGCGTTCGGCTACGACGACAGCCTCGACGCCTTCGGGGTGCATGGGGTCGGCGGCACGGTCGGCGCGCTCTTGACCGGCGTGCTCGCGGTATCTGCGGTCGGCGGCCCCGGCAAGAGCGGGCTGATCGACGGTCATGCTTACCAGGTCGTCATCCAGCTCTACGGCATCGTCGTGGTGGCGCTCTATGACGCGATCGTCTCCTTGATCCTGTTGAAGGTGATCGATCTGACGATCGGATTGCGCGTCGACAGCGACAGCGAGCGCGAGGGACTCGATCTCGCGATTCACGGCGAAGTCGTACAGTAGCGTTTGACCGGGTCATGCCGTCGTGGTCCCGGGGGCCGCGGCGGCTGACCATACAAGATGCAGATTGCTCAGTTTTTCATCAGCTTGTGACTTTTTGTTGACGCAGACACCGAAGTTGCAGCGCCGGCTCGATTTGATCTTTCATTTTCGCTTTTTTGAGTAGTAGCTTGCGTTGAAACATCACCTCGAACGCGCAATTGCGCGGCGGATTGTCCGGATCAACCTAACTGCCGAGGAACAACCCAATGCGAAGCGGATTGTCGAAATGCGTGCGGATTGGTTTTGGTTGTCTGGTCGCCGCCGTCTGGCAGCTGGGCGATCAACCTGCCGCATGGGCGCAGCAGCCGCCGCCGGCGCCGCCAGGTGCGCCGCCCGGTGCGCCTGCACCAGCGCCGGCTGCGCCAGCGCCGGCGGGACCGACGGCGATGACGACGCCATCGATGAGCGGGCCGCTCGTTGCCAACCCCGACCCGATTCACCTCGATATCACGCCGTCTTTCGGCGGTCCGTTGTACGTGACCGGCGCGGTGAGCGGCCTCGGCATGGCGCAGACCAGTCCGCTGCTCGGCATCGACCACTCGTATAATTTTGATCTGTCGAACGCCCAGGCCAGTCTGCAGACGACCTCGGGCATGTTCCAGTTCTTCCTCGAACCCGGCGTCTATTCGCTGCCGCAACTCGGCGTCCCGTACAAGAATGTTTCCGACATGCCCACGGCGACCAAGGCCTTCACCGGCCTGCCGATCGCCTGGGGCAAGGTCGTCTTCAACGACAATTTCAATATCCAGGGCGGCAAATTGCCGACCCTGATCGGCGCCGAATCGATGTTCACCTTCCAGAACATGAACATCGAGCGCGGCCTGTTGTGGGCCCAGGAAAACGTCGTCAACCAGGGTGTCCAGGCCAATCTGACCACCGGGCCGCTGGCGTGGTCGCTATCGGTCAACGACGGCTTCTACACCGGGCAATATAATTACATTACCGGGTCCGCGACGTGGACGATCAATCCCGCGAATTCGTTCATCCTCGCCGCCGGCGGCCCGTTCGACCGCGTCACCGCGACGGGGACCCCGGTCGGCCCGCAATACAACAACAGCACGATGATCGAGGCGAGCTACACCTACAACAACGCGCCGCTGACGATCACCCCGTACATCCAATACACCCGCGTCGGCAGTGACGCCAAACTGGGTCTTGTCGATTCGTCGACGTTCGGCGGCGCCGTGCTCGCCAACTACGCATTGACCGACAAGATCAGCCTGGCCGGCCGCTGGGAATATATCGGGTCGAGCGGGTCGGCGACGGTCGGCGGCGCCGGTCTGCTGGGCTATGGCACCGGCAGTTCGGCGATGTCGTTCACGCTGACCCCGACCTACCAGGTCGGCATTTATTTCCTGCGTGGCGAAGCCTCAATGGTCCAGCTCTACGGCTCGACCGCGGGCCTGCGCTTCGGCAGCGGCAACACCGACACCCAGGGACGCTTCATGGTTGAGACCGGCATCGTCTTTTGACGGGGCCGTACGACGGTCGCTGGCACGTTTCCTGCGTCCGGCGACGCATGAAGGCCCCGTGACCTCTTGTCGGCTGGCGAGGCGATGAAGAAAATCGAGGCGATCATCAAGCCGTTCAAGCTCGACGAGGTGAAGAACGCGCTGCACGAGATCGGCATCACCGGCATGACGGTCAGCGAGGTGCGCGGCTTCGGCCGGCAGAAGGGGCATACCGAAGTCTATCGCGGCGCCGAGTATGTGATCGATTTCCTGCCCAGGGTCAAAATCGAGGTCGTCGTCGATGATGCCCTCACCGCGCGCGCGGTGGAGGCGATCCAGCACGCCTCGCGCACCGACAAGATCGGCGACGGCAAGATCTTTATCGTGCCGATCGAAGAGGCGGTGCGGATTCGCACCGGCGAGCACGGCGCCGACGCGGTCTGACAGGCGTGGCGTGACAGGCGCGGCGTGACAGGCGCGGCGTGACAGGCGCGGCGTGAGGCCGGCGATACGGCCTCAGCCGTCCTTATCGGGCGGCGTCCCGTCATCCTGCGGCGCGCTCTCCCCAGGCTTGATCTCCCCAGGCTTGATCTCGCCAGGCTTGATCTCGCCAGGCTTGATCTCGCCAGGTTTGAACTCGCCAGGTTTGAACTCGAGCGAGACGCCGTTCATGCAATAGCGCTGGCCGGTCGGCTTCGGCCCGTCGTCAAAGACATGGCCGAGATGCCCGCCGCAGTGGCGGCAATGCACTTCGGTGCGGGTCATGAAGAAACTGCGGTCGCTCTCGACCCCGATCGCGTCCGCGAGCGGTTCGAAAAAGCTCGGCCACCCGGTGCCGCTGTTGAATTTGGCGGCTGCGTCGAACAGCGGCTGGCCGCAGCCCGCACAATGATAGATGCCCGCACCGTGTTGCTGGTCGAGCGGGCTGGTGCCGGCGCGCTCGGTGCCGTGCTCGCGCAGCACCCGATACTGCGCCGGGCTCAGCCGCTGGCGCCATTCCTCATCGCTGAGCTCGACCTCGAAATCGGGTTTGGCCGCCTGGCCGCGACCCCCGAAGCGACCGAAAAAACCCTCTGCCATCGCGCTTGCCTCGCCGGCTTGGTTTGCCACCGGTGAGTATATTGCGCGCCCCATGCCGCTCGTGAAGAGGCGGCGAACGCGCGGCATGCCGATGCGGGCTAATGCACCCGCTCGCCGGCGTCGGGCACCGGGCGCAGCAGTTCCGCGGTCGAGCGTGCGATCCAGCACCAGACGACGCAGGTCAACTCATCGCCGTTGCGCAGCCGCTCCGCCTCGCGCTCGGCGATCGCGGCCGCATCGCTGCCGTGGCGGCGGACCAACAGCAGAGCGGCTTCCCAGATTTTGCGCTCGTTGGTCATCGTCGGGGTCATCGTCTGGGTCATCATCGTCGTAAAGCCCGCCGCGCCGGTTGAGTTCCATCAAAACGGCGATCAAGGTGCCAAGGCCGCATCTCAACGCAACATGTTGTTACTGACGTTCCATGCTATACTGCATCCTGCTTGCGCCAGGGGCAAGGCGTTCTATAATCGCGCGATGGCAGATCTTTTCGACATCGCGCCGCCCCCTGCGCCGCCCCCTGCGACCGGCGGCGCGAACAACGCCCCGAATGGCGCCCCCAACGGCGTCACCGACAGCTATTCGGCCAAGGACATCGAGGTCCTCGCAGGTCTGGAGCCGGTGCGCCGCCGGCCCGGCATGTATGTCGGCGGCACCGACGAGCGGGCATTGCATCACCTCGCCGCCGAGGCGCTCGACAACGCGATGGACGAGGCGGTGGCCGGGTTTGCCAGCCGCATCGAATTGGAGCTCGGGGCCGCCGGCTGGGTCACCGTACGCGACAACGGCCGCGGCATCCCCACTGATCCTCATCCGCGCTTTCCCGACAAATCGGCGCTTGAGATCATCCTGACGATGCTGCACTCGGGCGGCAAGTTCGGCGGCAGCGCCTACAAGACCTCGGGCGGGCTGCACGGCGTCGGCATCTCGGTCGTCAATGCGCTGTCGGACGCATTGGAGGTCGAGGTGGCGCGCGATCGCCGGCTGTGGCGCCAGCGCTACAGCCGCGGCGCGCCGCAGGGCGCGGTCGAGGATTGCGGTCCGGTGCACAATCGCCGCGGCACGACGCTGAGCTTTCATCCCGATCCGGAGATCTTCGGCGACGCGGCGTTCCGCCCGGCCTTGCTCTACCGGATGGCGCGCTCGAAAGCCTACCTGTTCCGCGGCGTCGAGATCCGCTGGCGCGTCGACCCGTCAGTGCCGCGACCCGACGGCGTGCCCCTGGAGGCGCGGCTGCACTTTCCCGGCGGCCTCGGCGATTTCCTCGCCGCCAGCCTGGAAGAGCGCCCGTTGCTGACGCCGAAGGCGTTTGTCGGGCAGGTTGAATTTGGCGAAGGCGGCAGCGTCGAATGGGCGGTGGTGTGGCCCGAGGACGAGGAAGACGGCTTCTGCCATTCCTATTGCAACACGATCCCGACCCCGGAAGGCGGGACCCACGAGGCGGGCCTGCGCAACGCGCTCGTCCGCGGCATCAAGGCCTACGGCGAGTTGATCGGCAACCGAATTATCGCCCAGGCGACCGGCGAGGATGTCACCGCCGGCGCGGCGATGCTCTTGTCCTTGTTCCTGCGCGACCCGCAATTCCAGGGCCAGACCAAGGAGCGGCTCGCCTCCGCGGAAGCGACGCGGCTCGTCGAGAGTGCGGTGCGCGACCATTTCGACCACTGGCTCGGCGCCGATCCGGCGACCAGCCGGGCGCTTCTCGACCGCATCGCCGAACGCGCCGACGAGCGCGCCCGCCGCCGCCAGCAGAAGGAATTGGCGCGCAAGAGCGCCACCCGCAAATTGCGCCTGCCCGGCAAGCTCGCCGACTGCACCCGCGACAGCGCCCAGGGCACCGAAATCTTCCTCGTCGAGGGCGACAGCGCCGGCGGCTCCGCGAAGCAGGCGCGCGACCGCGACACCCAGGCGATCCTGCCGTTGCGCGGCAAGATCCTCAACGTCGCCAGCGCCTCGGCCGACAAGATGCGGGCCAACCAGGAACTCTCCGATATCGTCCTCGCGCT
>DATLTH010000612.1:0-3126 GCA_035533695.1 Allostellaceae bacterium
AAGAGCTGGATCGGCGTGCCGGTGGTCACGCCCTCAAAGGTGCCCGACAGGATCTTGACCTGGTCGGGCTCCTGGCGCTGCGTCGTATAGCGCGACTGGCCCGGCCGGCGCTTGTCGAGCCACTGCTGGATGTCGGCTTCGGCGAGCGGTATCCGCGAGGGCACGCCGTCGACGACGACGCCGATCGCCGGCCCGTGGCTTTCGCCCCAGCTCGTGTAGCGGAACAGCGTGCCGAAGGAGTTACCGGCCATCTGGTACACCTCCTTGCGGTTCTTCGCGCAAAGCACAACGCTGGCCTCTCTCCAAGCCGTCCATTTTGCCGATGTTCCTCTCGTTCTATGCCCGGCGTTTTCCTCGTTGTAAAACGCTTTGATGCACCACTGCGTTAGAGATTCATCACAAAGCCAATCGAGTTTAAGGCCTGAACGATGGTCGATCCCACAAAATACAAGAAGAATGGTGTGACTATTCCAGTTATCAAAGCTGATCGTTTCATCAAGTTGAAAGGATCATCTTGCTCCCATTTAAAGCGCACTCCGTACCACCGTGCGATCCCGGTTACGTCTTTCTTTGGGGCAGCAAGTCCGCCCATGAAAGCAAGCGGAATGGACGTAGTGAACATCAACCACGAGGCTGTTGCTTGGAATGAGGAGAAATAAGTATAACTTCCATGCTCGTTATGCCTGTATACAAGTCCGAGAGCCGCGTTCGGTTCGTGCGGCGCCGCACTTACCCAATATTGGACCATGATCAAGAAAAAAACGAACGCCGCACCTCCATAGCCGACCAGTATCCCTGCGGCTATGTTCCTGACCGCGTTCGCCGTTGGCCCATTGAACACGACGTACGCCAGATACGCGCCCGCGTCACACCACCGCGATGTCGGGGGCGTCGACCGCTTTCATGCCGACGACGTGATAGCCGCAATCGACATGGTGCACCTCGCCCGAAACCCCGGACGACAGCTCGCTCAACAGGTAGACGCCGGCGCCGCCGACATCCTCGATCGTGACGTTGCGCTTCAAGGGCGCGTTGAACTCGTTCCATTTGAGGATGTAGCGGAAATCGCCGATCCCCGAGGCCGCCAAGGTGCGGATCGGGCCGGCCGAGATCGCGTTGACCCGGATGTTGTCGCCGCCGAGATCGACCGCCAGATAGCGCACGCTTGCTTCGAGCGCCGCTTTCGCCACCCCCATAACGTTGTAATGCGGCATGACCCGCTCGGCCCCGGCATAGGTCAGCGTCAACAGGCTGCCGCCCTCGGTCATCAGCGGCGCCGCGCGGCGGCAGATGTCGGTGAACGAGAAGCACGAGATATCGAGCGTCTTCAGGAAATTGGCCCGGCTCGTGTTGAGGTATTTGCCGGTCAGCTCGTTCTTGTCGGAGAAGGCGATCGCGTGCACGACAAAGTCGAGCCGGCCCCAACGCCCGGCGAGCGCGGCAAACAGCGCATCGAGGCTCGCCTCGGAGGTGACGTCGGCGTCGACGACGAAATCGCTGGCGACGCTCTCCGCCAGCGGCCGCACCCGCTTGCCGAGCGCGTCGCCCTGGTAGGTGAAGGCGAGCCGGGCGCCGTGCTCGTGCAACGCGCGGGCGATCCCCCAGGCGAGCGAGCGTTCGTTCGCCACGCCCATGACGAGCCCCTGCTTCCCGGCCATCAGGCCCATCGCCTACTCCCTTCGCCTCGGCTCCGGCGCGCGAAGGAGCCACAATTCGGCGGGGTCATTCTAGCACGGCTCAAACTCCGAAGGTGAACCGGCTGCCGATGTTCGAATGGATCACGCGGTCGGGCATCTCGCGTGCGACCCCGGCGATGAAGGCCCGGCCGCTGCAATGCATCGGCAACACCACGTCGGGATCGAGCGTCTTCAGCTCGGCGATCGTGTGCTCGACATAATCCGGCGGCGCGACGCCGAGGTGAAACCCGCCGATCACGGCGTGCAACTTGCCGACGTTCGACACCGCCATCGCGGTCTTGATCGTGTTGATCAGGCCGCAATGGCCGCACGACGAAATGACGACGAGGCCGCGGCCCTGCACGATGTAGCAGGTGGCGTGCTCGTCGGGATGGCGGTCGGGCACGAGCCGGCCGCGCCGCTCCTCCTCGCTGAAATGGTCGGCCGCGGTCGGCTCGATCAATGTGTTGGACAAGACCCGCTCGAAGGACTGCCGCTCGATGTAACCGGTGGTGAAGGGGCCCGCGAGCGCGTGCGCGTGATCGCAGGGAACCGTCTCGACATGCGCCGCGGCGAGCGCCGCCTGATCGAGCGCTCCCCACGACCGCGGCGCCTCATCGCGCGACCCGAGCCACTTCTCCCGGAACGTCAGATCGCCGCCGGTGAACAGTTTGAGGTCGTCGCGCATGTGGCTGCGGTGCTGCTCGACGAAACCGACCATGCCGCCGTAATGGTCGCGGTGCGCGTGGCTGAGAATGAGCCCGTCGAGCTTGTCCGGGGCGATGCCGAGCAGGTCGAAATTGCGCAGCAGGATTTCGGGCGTATAGCCGAAATCCAAGAGGTATTGGCCGCCGGCCGCGGCACTCCGCGATTGGAGGTGCAATGACAGCCCCCATTCGCCGGCGAGGGTCGTCGTTTCCCGGCCGCGGATGCGGCTGACATGCTCGATCGTGGCCATCTGGTGGGTCTGCTTCGGCATGAACTGGTCGAAGGATCCATCGACCACAACGCGCACCGACAGCGATTCGACAGTCGGCGCCTGGAACGGTTCGGACGGGGTGAGGGTCATGCGTTTTCCCTTGCGGCTGACGCGCGAGGCTCGCCGCTTCCGCCAGCGAGGTCAAGCCGCACGCCGCAGGCCGGCGTACCGGTTGCCAGCTTTCGAGCGGTGGCTCATCATGAGCAAAAGCCCTGACCGGCCCGGAGGGAGCACGCCCCATGAGCGTTTCGACCCAGAGTCTGGCGACCCAAACCCTGGCGACCAATTTGCCGCCCGACCAGCAGCGCGCGATGCTGCGCCGGATGCTGACCATTCGCCGCTTCGAGGAGCGCGCCTCGGACGACTATGTCGCCGGCAAGATCTATGGCGTCGTCCATTGCTACATCGGCGAGGAGGCGGTCGCCACCGGCGTCTGTTCGGCGCTCGGGCCGGGCGACCGCATCATCTCGA
>DATLTH010000613.1:0-8886 GCA_035533695.1 Allostellaceae bacterium
GTCAGCCGGCTCGGGCGCGCCGGCGAGAATCCCGGGAAAGCGTTAAATTTTTGTAATATTCTCTATAGCGGCATAGGCGCTTAACCACGATTGGACTCAATTAATTGAACCGGGTGCGCCGGCGCCGCGCTTCGGCCGCCTGGGCCGCTTCAACCGCCATCCTCACCTCGCGAAGCCGCGCACAGGTCTCGCCGTCGAACAGGCCGTCCCAGCGTTCCGGGCGAAAGCGGCGCTGAAACGCGGCGAGCGCGACCTGCTCGGTGGCGGCGCTCACGCCATAGCCGATGCGGGCGAGATCGGCGAGCGCACCGGCATGCTCGACCACGCCGACGCCGCGCCCGCGGCGGCGGGCGAGGCCCGCGCCCGGCGGCGGCCACAGCCCGATCCCGGAACGCGCGAGCCGGGGCCAATCGAACAACTCGCCGGGGTCGGCCTTGCGGTCGGGCGCGATATCGGAATGGCCGACAATTCGGTGCGGCGGAATTCGATGCCGCGACAGGATGTCCCGACACAGCCGTTCGAGCGCCGCCATCTGCGCTTCCGGAAAAGGACGATAGCCCCATTGGTGTCCGGGATTGACGATCTCGATACCGATCGAGACGTAATTGAGGTCCTGCTCGCCCTGCCAGCACGACACGCCGGCATGAAAGGCCCGTCGCTCCTCGGCAACAAGGCGCCATAGCGTGCCGTCCTCGTCGGCGAGGTAATGGGCGCTGACCCGGGCTGCGGGATCGCACAGCCGGTCGAGCGCCGCCGCAGCGCTTTGCATGCCGGTGTAGTGCAGCACCAGCATGTTGATCGGCCGGATGTCGGGCGCCTCGCCGCGGCTGCCGTGATTGGGCGACGGCCGGTCGCGCAGGTCGAGCGCCGTCGCATCGCGAGGCCGCGCCGCAGGATCGAACCGCCCGCCTTCCCCGTCCGCATTCGTCATGGCTATTTCTTCCCGAGCGCCGCCACCTTAAGTTTCGATCGCCTGCTTGTACCATTTACCGCGCCTCGGCGGGAAAAGGTCGGTTCAGCGCGAGCGGTCTGTCGCGGAGAGACCTGCAATGTACGGATCGGCCTTATCGCAACGGCAGATATTGCGGCGCAGCCGGGTGTTCGCGCAACTCGACGATAGCGACTGCGATGCGATCCTCGCTCAGGCGACGGTCGCGCGTTACGCCGAAGGCGACCCGATCTTCGCCAAGGGCGATCCCGGCAACAGCATGATGGCGGTGCTGAAGGGCCGCGTCACGATCAGCGCGCTGTCGCCCGACGGAAGGCAGGTGGTGTTCACGGTGTTCCGCGACGGCGACGTGTTCGGCGAAATCGCGCTGCTCGACGGCAAGGAACGCACCGCCGACGCGACCGCGACGAGCGACTGCGAGCTGCTGGTCGTCCCGCGCCGCTCGTTGCTGAATCTGCTCGACCGGCAGCCTCATCTGTGCGTCCGCCTGATGCTCGTCCTGTGCGAGCGGCTGCGCCGCACCAACGAGCAGGTCGAGGATCTGGCCTTTCTCGATCTTGAAGCGCGCATCGCCAAGGTGTTGGTCCGCCTCGCCGAGGAAACCGCCGAGGCCGGATCGCCGGGCAAGCCGGTTGGGGTCAAGATTTCGCAGCGGGCGCTCGGCGAGCTTGTCGGGGGCTCGCGCGAAAGCGTCAACAAGCACCTGCAGCAATGGAAGCGCGCGGGGATCATCGGTCTCGACAAGGGCGCCATCCTGATCCGCGAACGCGAGGCGCTGGCAGCGCTGACCTGACCGGCTTCGTTCGCCCCGGGCGGCATCCGGGCGGCATCCGGGGGGCATCCGGGCGGGCTGCGCAGGCGACAACGAAAAAATTGTTGCGGCGTGTGAACCGCCTCACATGCTGTTGTCTTATCCGCCGCCGATAATAAGCCATGACACCGGGCAAACCCGCCCGGCCGCCGCGCCCTTGGCGCGCGCGACGAGACGCTGCGGAGGGCAGCGAACATGGCTCACAATGACCCGTTACTTCGCCGACTGAAGACCCGACGCGAGGCGCTCGGATGGTCGCTCAAAAATGTCAGCGATCTCTGCGGCATCGACGAGACATCCCTGGGCACGTGGGAACGCGAGGTTGGCTCGCCATCGCTCGATATGGCGCAGTGCTGGGCCGCCGTGCTCGGCATCAGACTGGCCCTGGTTTCGGCTGAGGACATTGAGCGGCACGGTCTGTGGATCGATTGGGACCAGCGCCGCGTCACGGTGGACGGCACGCCGGTGCGGCTGACCCCGATGGAGTGGAAAGGTCTCGAGCGCCTGACCTGGAATCCGGGCGAACTGGTCACGCATCGCGCCCTCTTTCAGCACCTCTATGGTGACGAGCGGTCTTATTGCGCGCAGTCGACCGCGATCCGGGTGCTGATCACCAAGCTGCGCCGATTGCTGCCGCTGCACATCGAAGCGCGCTGGGGTCAGGGCTATATCGTCAGCGGCGTCAGTTCGTCGCGTCGCCCCGCGTGTGCGGCGGGCGATGACGTCGTCGTCAGCCAGTCCTCGGCGCCGACGCCGACAGCACCGACAACCGCGCAGGCGTATCCGGCGCCCGCAGCGCTGACCGCAACCGCGAACCCGCGGCCGGATTCGCACCGCGTCTTCGATCTGAAGGAGGCCCGCCTGCGGCGAGCCGCCAGCGAGCCGGGCCACATCGGCCAGGGTCGCGCCGAAGAACTCGGCGTCATCGAGCGGTTTCTCGCCGAGCGCGGCGTGACGCGGTGTCCCGATGTGGCAACGATCCAGCATTCCCCATTGCCGACGCTCGTCTGGGACAAGACCAAGCGCAAATGGGTCAGGCCGTCTTCGGCGGCCTGCCAGCCCGGCTGATCATTCCCCGACGGCGACGGGCTCCGCCCGGATGCGGCGCGGCCGGCGCAACAGCAGCAATAGCGGCAACGCCGCGATGATGATCAGCATCATCAGGTAGAAATTGTCGATATAGGCGATCATCTGCGCCTGGCGGGTCACCTCGGCATTGAGCGCGGCAATCCCCGAGGGGCTCGACAGGCTGTAGGGCAGCGCAAGGTGCGGCGCCTGCGCCAGCGGGTTGTCCGGGCGCAGATGCTCGACGAGCCGCGAATGCACAACCTGGGTGTTCTGAACGAGCAACGCCTCGACGATCGCAACCCCGCAGCTGCCGCCGATATTGCGCGTCAGGCTGAACAGCGCGGTGCCCTGCGTCAGGTACTGGCGCGGCAGCGTCGAGAAGCTGATCGTCGACAGCGGCGTGAAGACAAAGCCGAGGCCGAACCCCTGGACAATGCCGGAAACCAGGATCGGCCCCGTTCCCATCAGCAACGAAAAGCCGGTCATCTGCCATTGCGAGAAGGCGGTGATCGCGAGGCCGGCCAGGATCAGGAGCCGCGTGTCGACCCGGCCGACGAGGCGGGCGATGACGAACATCGAGACCATCGTCCCGATGCCGCGCGGCGCCATGATCCAGCCGGTGGTGACGACCGGGTAGTGCATCAGCGCCTGCATCATCGTCGGCAGCAGGACCATCGTGCCGTTGAGGATGATCCCGACGAAAAACATCAGGATGATCCCGCCCAGGCAGTTGGCGTCCTTCAGGACCTCACGGTTGAGGAACGAGCTGTCGCCGGCGGTCGCGGTATGGATCACGAACAGGTAGAACGAAAGCCCGGCGATCGTTGCCTCGATCCAGATTTCGGTCGAGCCGAACCAATCCTTCAATTCGCCGCGGTCGAGCAGCATCTGCACGGCGCCGACCGCAAGGCTCAGCATCGCAAAACCGAAGAAATCGAAACGCTCGCGGTGGGCGCGGCCGGTTTCGTGAATAAAGACGCCGATGCCGAGGGCGCATAGGATGCCGACCGGCAGGTTGATGTAGAACACCCAGCGCCAGGTAAAATTCTCGGTCAGCCAGCCGCCGAGCGCCGGGCCGATGATCGGCCCCAGCATCGTGCCGGTCCCCCATACCGCCATGGCGCGCGCATGCAGTTCGGGCGGGTGGGTCTGGAACAATACCGACTGCGACAGCGGCACCAAGGCCGCGCCGCACACCCCCTGCAACAGGCGAAAGAGCACCAGTTGCGTCAGGCTGGTCGCCGCACCGCACAGCGCCGAAGCAATCGTGAAGCCGATCACCGAGAAGAGGAAAACGTACTTGATGCCGAAGCGGCCGGCGAGCCATCCGGTCAGGGGCGTCATGATCGCGGCGGCGACGATGTAGGAGGTGACGACCCAGGCGACCTGATCCTGCGAGGCAGACATGCTGCCCTGGATGTGCGGCAGCGCGACATTGGCGATCGTCGTGTCGACCCCCTGCATGATCGTCGCGCAGGTGATGGACGCGGTGATTGCGGCGCGGTTCAGCCGCCGGCCGCCGCTGGCCGCCGGGCCGCCGGTCGTTGTATCCGCCGCCATGCCTATTTGCCCATCTCGCCCGGTACAGTGCCCCGAAACGCGGTCGCGGCGAAAGCCGGCATTGACGGCCATGCGAGACACTCGCCGCCGCGTGACGCTTGGGCGAGAATGCGGCGATGCGCTACACCAAAATCGCGCTGCTGATCTTCGGCCTTGGGTTGGTGAGCGGCTTCGTCATCGTCGTCGGCGAGTTTGCCCGGCTGGGGCCGGTCGCCAGCGTGTTGATGGCGCTGGGGTTGGCGGCATTGCCGGTAGGACTCGTGGCCGATCGCGGGGTGGCCATCCGCGCCTGGTTCGCCGCGCATTTCTCGCGCCGCAAGGGCAAGACAACGCGGCGCAAAGCCCGCCCGGCCGCCGCGCGCCGCAAGCCGCCGCCAAAATCGCCGGCGCGCGCGGCGCGGGGCAAGCGCAGCACACCCAAGCGCAGCTGAGGGCGGTCCCGCCCTCAATCGCATGCCGCGCATCCGCCCGCGCGGCTTCCCCCGCGGGGCCGGCTCGTACTAGGATCGCCGAGAGGCTGGCGGCAGGCCGTGCCGGAGCAATGCGGAGGAAGGCTGATGGCGACGGGTAAAAAGATTGCGGTGGTGTGCACCGGAGCGGTCGGCGGCTATGCCGGCGCCCATATGGTCCAGGCCGGCGAGGATGTGACCTTTATCGATTTCTGGCCCGAGCATGTCGAGCACATGAAGGCGCACGGGCTGACCATCACCCATATCCGCGAGGTCGAGCCGTTCACCGTGCCGGTGCGCGCATTGCACGTCACTGAATTGCAGCATGTCTCGAAGGAGAAGCCGTTCGACATCGCCTTCGTCTGCACCAAATCCTACGACACGGCGTGGGCGACGATGATGATCAAGCAGTACCTCGCACCCGACGGGTATTGCGTCTCGTTGCAGAACTGCATGAACGAGGAGACGATCGCCGGGATTGTCGGCTGGGGCAAGACGCTGGGCTCGATCGCCAGCTCGATCACCGTCGAACTGCACGCGCCGGGGCAGATCCGCCGCGCCGCCGGCAAGTCGGGAACGAAGCACACCGTGTTCCGGGTCGGCGAGGTGCACGGCCGCGTCACCGACCGCGCCAAGGAGGTGTGCGGCCTCCTCGCCAATTCCGACAGCGCCTTTGTCACCGAGAATCTGTGGGGCGAGCGCTGGTCGAAGCTGGTCACCAACGTGATGGGCAACGGCCTCAGTGCCTGCACCGGCCTCATCGGCCGCGAAGTCGTCAAGAACGACCAGCTGCGGCATTTCTCCAACCGGCTCGGCAGCGAGGCGATCCGCGTCGGCCAGGCGCTCGGCTATACCTTCGACGAGGTCAGCCACATGGACCCGGAAACGCTGGCAAAGGCCGGCGAAGGCGATCCGGCGGCGCAGAAGGAGATCGACGATCACCGCCTCGCCGAAGCGGGCCGCGGCGGCGGCGAGCATCGCCCGTCAACGGGGCAGGACATGCACAAGGGCCGCCGCACCGAGATCAACTTCATCAACGGCTTTGTCGTGCAGAAGGGCGAAGAGGTCGGCGTCCCGGCCCCGACCAACGCGATCCTGACCGACATCGTCCGGCGCGTCGAGATCGGCGAACTGAAGCCCGATCCCAAGCACATCACCGACCTGCGGCTCAATTGACTTTGATCGGCCGCAGCGCCGATCAAAGTCATCCGCGGGCTTGACCTCGGGATCCAGGAACACCGCCGCCGATGGACTGGCCGTAATCGTTAGTGTTCATGGATCCCGGGTCTGGCCCTCAGGAGGCCGTCCGGGATGACAATTCGAGCGAGAGTGGGAGACGCTCGCCGCACTGCGGGGGCCCGACCTCTCGAACTAAGCTCGAGCTGGCCAAGATGGGGTAAGTAGAGGCGCGCATGGAAAAATATCCGGCATTGCGCACCGTCGCCGGATTCCTAAAAGTTGTCGGATGGCTTAGTTTTGGCCTTGGCGTGGTGTGTGTATTCATCGGAATACTGATAATTTTGGGAAATTCTACTGATTCGTTCCCAACAGTTCGCGGATTCGGCCTTATGATGTCAGGTGCAATTCTTGGCCTTTTTGGATTGATGGTGGCCGCAAATGGCGAGTTGATTGGTGTATTTATCGACATTGAAGCAAACACACGGAAGTCGCCAATCGTAGGTATCGCTGATACAGTCCGTGAGTATCCGCCGCCGGTGAGTGCACCTGCAGCGGCCCGGCCGGTGCCCTCCGGATATCAAGAGCATCAGCGCCGTTTGAGGGTCGGTGATCGCGTGTTTCATCCGCTTGGGGGCGAAGGCGTCGTTGTCGCACCTGGCCGAGATCGCTACTTCGTGCGCGTTCGCTTTGAAGGTGACGCCGAGGACAGAGAGATGGAGTCGTTTGGTTTGTATCTGAAAACTTGAAGACTGGGTGCAGGCGAAAGGTAACAGCTTCCTATTATCGCTTTATCCTCTGCCACCCTAACGGGTCAGAGATTTAAATCTGAGGAGGGCCATGCTCGCCGTCGTCAACACGCCAAAGGGTCCCGAGCCGGTCGCGGTCCGCGAGGTGGCGGAGCCCGAGCCGCGGGCGGACGAGGCCTTGGTTGCGGTCCACGCCTTCTCGCTCAATCGCGGCGAGTTGCGCCTGTTCCAGGTGCGCTCGGAGGGCTGGCGCCCCGGCCAGGACATCGCCGGCGTCGTCGTGCGCGCCGCCGCCGACGGCAGCAGCCCCGAGGCCGGCACAAGGGTCGTCGCGCTGTGCGATTGGGAGGGCTGGGCCGAACGGGCGGCCGTGCCGGGCCACCGCATGGCACCGATTGCCGACAATGTGTCGTTCGGCGCGGCGGCTTCGCTGCCGGTCGCCGGCTTGACCGCGCTCAGGAGCCTGCGCCACGGCGCGCCGCTCTTGGCCAAGCGCGTCCTGATCACCGGCGCCGCCGGCGGGGTCGGCAATCTGGCGGTGCAGCTCGCCGCGCGCTCCGGCGCCCGGGTCACCGCGGTGGTCGGCAATCCCGAGCGCGTTCGCGTTCTCGACGGGCTCGGCGCCGCCGAGATCGTCACCCGCATCGAGGATAGCCCGCACCGTTTCGGACTGATCCTCGAAGCCGCCGGAGGGGCGTCCCTGAAGGCGGCGATCGAGCGGATCGACCATCGCGGCACGGTGGTCATTTTCGGCAATTCCTCGGGCGAACCGACCGAGATCAATTTCCGCGAGTTCGGCGAGCACCAGAACGCCTGCATCCAGGCCTTCCATTATTTCACCTCGGAATCCGAAGAGCGCTTCGGCCCCGATCTCGCGCTCCTCGCGGGGCTGGTCGCCGACGGGTCGCTCCGGCCCCGCATCGTCGAGCATGGCTGGCGCGAAATCCCGCGCATCGGTGCGCTGTTGCGCGACCGGCAGATCCCCGGCAAGGCGGTATTCTACATAGAGCAGCGTTGATCAGGAGGAAGCGATGACGATAAAAGTTGGCGACCGGGTCCCCTCGGCGAAATTGTGGCACCTGACGCCCGACGGCGTCAAAGACATCACCACCGACGATCTGTTCCGCGGCAAGCGGGTGGCGTTGTTCGCGGTGCCGGGCGCCTACACGCGCACCTGCTCAACGCGGCACCTGCCGAGCTACGTCAACAATGCGGCCGCTCTGAAGGCCAAAGGCATCGACACGATCGCCTGCCTCGCGGTCAACGATGCGTTCGTCATGGGCGCCTGGGGCAAGGAGCACGGGGCCGACGGCAAGATCATGATGCTCGGCGACGGCAGCGCCGATTTCACCCGGGCGATCGGGCTCGACCTCGACCGGATCAGCGCCGGCATGGGCATCCGCTCGCAGCGCTATTCGATGCTGGTCGAAGACGGCATCGTCAAACAGCTCAATGTCGAGCCGTCGGGGGAATACGGCGTCTCCGGCGGCGAGGCGATGCTGGAGAAGCTTTAGGCGAGGTCCGCCTGCCGCATCGCCGGCGCCATCAGCCGATTGGCGGCGCCGGCGATTATTCGTTCTCCGTGCGGCGGCAATCATGAATACATCAAATTACTCAAAAATAGAGTGCAATAACGAAATGTTGTCTAATCGATGCCCCAAAAAATTAAGGTTCGCTTAACCATTGCGGTCGCCCAATCGGCCGACGAAAAAGCGCGGCGCGGCCGCGCCAACCGGCGGCTCAGGCATGACCTCGGAGCTCGACAATTCCCTTGATTGGGTGGCAGGGTTCGTCACTCAGATCCCGGCCGCGGTGGCGTTGTTCGACGCGGAACTGCGCTACGTCGCGGCGAGCCCGGAATGGATCGCCGCCTTCGGGATATCCCGCTTTCCGCTGGCCGGCAATCGCCACGCCGACCTGAGCGCTGCCGGTCTCCTGCTCGATCAGGTAACGCAGCGCGCCTTGGCCGGTGAAACGGTCGAGAACTGCCGGATCGGCGGCGATGATGCGGCGCAACCGGCGGTGGCCGGCACCGTCGGCGCCCGTCCCTATCGCGATCCGAACGGCATGGTCGCGGGCGTCATTGTGACCCTGCAAGTCTCGCGGCAAGACCCGACGGAGGTC
>DATLTH010000614.1:0-2301 GCA_035533695.1 Allostellaceae bacterium
AACTCATCGCCGAGCTCGGCAACGATGACGGGCTTTCCGCCGCCAATCGCTGCGGCGAGCGCTTCGGCAACGATTTCCGCGCGATCCGAAAGATCCTCGACGATTGCAACCCGGATTTCGTGCTGGTGTGGGGCGACGACCAGTACGAGAACTTCAAGGAAGACATCGTCCCGCCGTTTTGCGTGCTCGGCTACGACCCCGAAATCGCGCTGCAGCCGTGGCAAAATGGCTCCCATGGGGGAAACGGCGGCAAGCCCAACCGCTGGGACGAGCCGGGCGACTGGAACCTGCACCTGAAGGGCCATCGCGAGGCGGCCAAATACCTGGCGACCGGGCTGATCGAGCGCGGCATCGATTTGGCCTATGCCTATCAGCCACTGCACCACCCGATGGCGCACGCCTTCACCAACACCTTCCTCTATCTCGACTGGGACCGGAAGGGCTTCCCCTATCCGGTGATCCCGTTCGCGATCAACTGCTATGGCCGCAACCTGATCCAGGCGCATGGCGGATTGGGCCACCTGTTCGCGCCGCCGCCGCCGGAAGGCGTGGCCGGCGACCCGCCGTCGCCGCAGCCGTGGCGCTGCATGGATGTCGGCGCCGCGATCGCCGAGGTATTGGCAAAATCACCGTACCGGGTGGCGCTGGTCGCGTCGTCCTCGTGGTCGCATTGCTTCCTCAGCCCGAAAAACGGCTATCTGTGGCCCGACCATGAGGGCGACCGCATCCTGTTCGACGCGGTCGAACGCGCCGATTACGCGACCTGGCGCAAGCGCTCCCTGGCCGACATGGAATATTCCGGCCAGCACGAGATGCTGAACTGGATGGCCCTCATCGGCGCGATGGAGGCGCTCGACCGGAAGCCGGTGATCCAGGACTACATGGAGACCTACATCCTCGCCTCCGACAAATGCTTCCTGTCGTTCCCGGCGTAGCAATCGCAATGGGCTTCGCGTTGCTCAACCCATCCTACGGCCGCGGCGATGCGTAGGATGGGCTGAGCGCAGCGAAGCCCATCACACGGAGGGGCGATGGACGGAGCACCGATCGCGACCGGCATCGGGCAGCCGGTACGGCGTCGCGAAGATTTGCGCCTGTTGACCGGCAACGGGCATTACAGCGACGACGCCACCCTGCCGGGCCAGGCCTATGCGGCGATGCTGCGCTCGCCGCACGCGCACGCGCTGATCCGCGGCATCGACACCGCGGCGGCGCGGGCGATGCCGGGCGTGCTTGCCGTGCTGACCGCGCACGACGTGGCGCAGGACAGGCTCAACGCGCTGCCCAACATCGCCAACTCGCACCCGGCCGACATCAGCATCACCAACAAGGACGGCTCGCCCGTCGTGCGGCCGCAGCAGACCGTCATCATCGGCCCCGAAGTGTGCCATGTCGGCGAGATCGTCGCGGCTGTCGTCGCCGGCACGCTGGCGCAGGCGAAAGACGCGGCGGAATTGGTGGCGGTCGATTACGAGGTGCTGCCGGCGGTCACGCACAGCCTCCTGGCCGCCCTGCCCGACGCGCCGCGCGCGCGGCTCGGCAGCGCCAACATCATTCTCGACGGCGAGGTCGGCGACGCGGCGGCGACCGACGCGGCGTTTGCCCGGGCGGCCTATGTCGTCCGCTTCGACACCTGGGTGCAGCGCGTCGCCGGCGTGCCGATGGAACCGCGCACCGCGCTCGGCGATTTCGACCCCGAGACCGGCCGCTACACGCTCTACGCCGGCGCGGGCGGCGCGGTCAGCCCGAAGCGCGACCTGGCGATGGTCTTGGGCGTACCGCCGGGCGCCGTGCGCGTCGTCATGCAGGACATCGGCGGCAATTTCGGCACCCGCGGCGGCTTCAACCCGGAATTCGCGATTGTCGCCTGGGCCGCGCGGCGGGTCGGCCGCCCGGTCAAATGGACCAGCGACCGCAGCGAATATTTCGCCGCCGACCATCAGGCGCGCGACCTCGCGGTGACCGCCGAACTGGCGCTCGACGCCGCAGGCCGCTTTCTCGCGATGCGCGGATCGAACCTCGTCAACCAGGGCGCCTACGCCCTCGCCTTCGGCTCCCTGAACAAGGGGGTCGAGATCATGTCGAGCATCTATCACGTGCCGTCGGTGTATTTCCGCGCCCGCGCCGCGCTGACCAACACGGCGCCGACCCGCCCCTACCGCAGTTCCGGCCGGCCCGAGGTCATGTTCGTCATGGAGCGCCTCATCGACCTCGCCGCGCGCCGGACCGGCATCGACCGCATCGACCTGCGGCGCCGCAACCTCGTGCCCAAGGAGATGATGCCGTACACCAACCCGTTCG
>DATLTH010000615.1:0-3023 GCA_035533695.1 Allostellaceae bacterium
CCGCGTACTGCCGGCCAGGATCACGCCCAGCGTGTCGAGCAAGACCAGCCTGGCGTGACGCCGCACCGGCTCGGGAATATCCTCGCACCCGGTCTCGGCAACAAACCGCGCCAGTTCCTCGATCTGATGCCCCATTACGCGGCGCCCGCAAACAGAAATCGCATCCTCGCCCCCTACTTAGCGTGTTTCTTGACGATCCTGGCGCGCAGGCTGCCGACCGCCGGCGAGCGGATCTCGACATTGTCGCCCGGCTTCAGATAAAGCTCCGGCGCCGAGGTCCCGTCCGGCAATATTGGACTGGAGTCGGCGGCGGTGCCGGCCGCCGTGCCGCCGCTGATGATGTCGCCCGGATAAAGGGTCAAATCCGCCGACAGGTATTCGAGGTATTCGCCGAACGAAAACACCATGTCGCGCGTATTGAAAAACTGGCGGCGCTCGCCGTTGACCAATGTCTCGACATCGGTGGCGAACGGGTCGGCCTCGCCGACGGCGATGCAGGGGCCGAGCGAGCACGAGGTGTCGAAATTCTTGCCCATCGCGAAATTGTGGTGCCCGGCCGGTTCGCGCGGGCTGCGGATGCTCCAGTCGCCGAGCAGGGTCACGCCCCAGATGTAGTCGCGCACGTCCTTGGCCTTGATGTCGGTGCCGCGCTTGCCGAGAACGATCGCCAATTCGCCCTCGTAATCGAGGCGGGTGGCCTTTTGCGGGTAGATCACCTCGCCATCGGCGCCGACGACGGCGCGGTGCACCTTCCAGAACCCCCAGATGCCGGCGTTGCGGATGTGCGCCCGCGCATCGCCGGTAAAGGGCTTGCCCGTCATTTTCTCGGCCATCGCCGCGGCGTGGTCGGCAAAGTTGCCGCCGGCGCAGGCGATGCGCGCGCCGTAGGACCGCGGCGCGTGGAGGCGGGTTCCGGCCAGCGGCTGAACGATCGGCGCGCCGCGACGGTCGCGGTGTTCGTGCGCCTCGCCCGACAAATATTGCAGCGCCGCTTCGGCATTCTCCAGAGTCCGCTTCCCGCCCTCGATAAAGCGCCCGAGGGTCGAGGGAACCATTGCCTCGGCCAGCGCAACCGGGTGCGGCTCGCCCAGCTTTTCGTAGGCATATTTGGCAAAGGCGGCGGCGAGGTCGACGATCATCCCGTCCTTGAGCGCGCCGGTGCGCCGGTTGGGACCAAAAACGACAATTTTCATGACCTTTCTCCCGAGCGTAGGCAGTAGCATCGCCGCGGCGGCGGCGCACTATACATCAGCGCGGATTTGGATCAGCCTCATCGACGAGAACCGCTGCAGCCTGCCGCCGCCCATGACCCTGCCCGCCGCCAGAAGCTTTCCGTTGACCGCCGATTTGTCGATCTGCCGCATCCTCAACGGGTTGTGGCAGGTTTCCGGGGCGCACGGGCGGATCGACCCGGCACGCGCCGTCGCGGCGATGTTCGGCTATCACGAGGCCGGCTTTACCACCTGGGACCTCGCCGACCATTACGGCCCGGCCGAGGACTTTATCGGCGCGTTCCGCCGCCAGTTTGCGGCGCGCCACGGCGAGGAACGGCTGGCGGAGATCCAGGCCTTCACCAAATGGGTGCCCTCTCCCGGCCCGATGACGCGGCGTGTCGTCGAGGACGCGGTCGGCGTCTCGCTGCGCCGCATGGACACCCCTTGCCTCGATTTGTTGCAGTTTCACTGGTGGGATTACGGCGACGCGCGCTACCTCGACGCGCTGAAGCACCTCGCCGATTTGCGGGACGAAGGCAAGATCCGCCATGTCGCGCTGACCAATTTCGACACCGCCCGCCTTGCCGTCATCGCCGAGCGCGGGATTTCCGTCGTTGCCAACCAGGTGCAATATTCGCTGGTCGACCGCCGGCCCGCGTCGCTTATGGCGGCGTGGTGCGCCGAGCATGGCATGAGCCTGCTCGCCTACGGCACGCTCTTGGGCGGCTTGTTGTCCGATCGCTATCTCGGCCGGCCCGAGCCCGGGCGCGGCGAACTCACCACCGCCTCGCTCGGCAAATACAAGCAGATGATCGACGCCTGGGGCGGCTGGGCGTTGTTCCAGGAATTGCTCGCGGCGTTGCGGCAGGTCGCCGACCGGCACGGCATCAGCATCGCCAATATCGGCACAAGCTATATGCTGGACCAGCAGGCGGTGGCCGGGGTCATCGTCGGTGCGCGGCTCGGTGTTGCCGAGCACATCGCCGACAACGCCCGCACCTTCGCTGTCGCGCTCGACGCCGCCGACCTCGCCGAGATCGAGACGGTGCTCGCCAAGTCGCGCGACCTGATGACCGTCATCGGCGATTGCGGCGACGAATACCGGTAGAGCACTCCAACTCAGCGATAGAACTCGACCGTCGCCTCGCGGAACCACACGGTGTTGGGCGGCGCGGCCGAGATCGGACCGTTGATGCCGAATACCGCGAGCTGAAACGTATCGCCCGGCTTGACCGACGGCGCGAGCACCAGCCGGTTCGGCATGTTGAAGCCCTGGATCGCCGCCGGGCTCGGCCGCCCCGCCACGCGCGGCAATTCGCCGTTGACCCAGATTTCGGCATAGTCGTCGACATTCGCCGTCAACACCGCGCCGGCTCCGGCCGGATCGAAGTCGCCGATGCGCGCGGGGATCGTCAACCGGGCGCGGAACCACAGAAACGACACGTAGCCGCCGCCGCGCTTCGCGCCCAGTTCGGTCGCCGGGACGACCTGCCAACCGCGATCGTCATACCCGCTCTCGCCGGCATGCGGGTCGATGTCATAGGTCGATTTATATTCGGGCATCGCGTCGGGGAGCGGCTTCCGCTCGACGATCTTCGCCTCGCGCACCTTCCACGTCGCGCCGAACAGGGCCGAGCCCTCGGCGGTCATCAGATCGACCCGGCAGCGCGCCGGCAGCGATGAAGCGACGGGCGGCTGCGGGGTCAAGAGCGGATGCGGCGGGCCGGGCGGCGGGGCGGGCGTATTATCGGGCATTGCCGTATCCTCGATTGTCAGACGATGCCGTCGCGGCGCAAGCCCGCAACGGCT
>DATLTH010000616.1:0-5768 GCA_035533695.1 Allostellaceae bacterium
TACCGTCGCCAACAGCGAACTCGACGACCTGATCCTCTTACGCGCCGACGGCACGCCGACCTACAACCTCTCGGTCGTCGTCGACGATCATGACATGGGCGTGACCCACGTGATCCGCGGCGACGACCACCTCAACAACGCTTTTCGCCAGACCCAGATTTATCGGGCGCTCGACTGGTCCGTCCCCGAATTCGCCCACGTCCCGCTGATCCACGGGCCGGACGGCGCCAAGATGTCGAAGCGCCACGGCGCGATCGGCGTCGAGCAATACTGCGAACTCGGCTATCTGCCCGAAGCGTTGCGCAACTACCTGTTGCGCCTCGGCTGGAGCCACGGCGACGACGAGATCATCTCGACCGAGGATGCGATCCGCTGGTTTGACATAGCCGATGTCGGGCGCTCGCCAGCGCGCTTCGACCAGGCCAAGCTCGACAACGTCAACGCGCACTACATTCGCGAGGCGGACGATGACGGGCTGGTCGGGCTGGTCGCCGAGCGGCTGGAGCGAGAGTTTGGGCGCTCGCTTTCGGATTTGGAGCTAGATCGCCTGCGTCAAGCGATGCCCGCGATCAAGCTTCGCGCGCGGGTAATTCCGGAATTGGCCGACAATGCGCGCTTCTACCTCGCAACGAGGCCGATCCAGCTGACCCCAAATGCGGCTAAGATGCTTAACCCCGAGGCAAAACGGCTGCTGATTGAGCTGGCATCGGAACTCACGGGTGTTGAGTGGAGTTCATCATCCCTTGAAACCAATATGCGAACCTTCACCGAGCGCAACGGCGTCAAGCTCGGGGCGGTGGCGCAGCCGTTGCGCGCGGCATTGACCGGCTCGCTCGCCTCCCCCGGCATCTTCGAGGTCATGGAAGTGCTCGGCCGCGACGAAAGCCTCGCACGCATCGCCGACGCGGCTTCCGATAGCGGGACTGCCCCTTGATTGTCATTGATTGTCATTCCGGGGCGCCGCATCGCGGCGAACCCGGAACCCAGGAACACGGCCTTCTGGAATATGGGTTCCGGGTTCCACCCGGAGCCTGTCCTCGGGCCGCGCGCAGCGCGGACCCGTGGGGGCGGCCCCGGAATGACAAGACGGTTTCTCGCAGATGCGATATTGCGTTGCAAAATCTGAACGGCGTTTGATAATTGTCCCGGCCCGGCCTATTCTCCGGGGCAATATCGGCAACCGCCTGCGGGCATTACGTTCGAGGTGCTTCCATGGACGGCAACAACGCGACTGTCGGCGCAGTGAACGGGTCGATGACGTTGACCGACAACGCCACCGGCAAATCGATCGAATTGCCGGTGATCGAGGGCTCGATCGGGCCCAAGGTCATCGATGTCCGCAAGCTCTATGCGCAGACCGGGTATTTCACCTACGACCCGGGGTTCATGGCGACCGCCGCCTGCCGCTCCAGCATCACCTATATCGACGGCGACGAAGGCATCCTGATGTATCGCGGCTATCCGATCCAGGAATTGGCCGACAAAAGCGACTTCCTCGAAGTCGCTTATTTGCTGCTCAACGGCGAATTGCCGACGCCGAAGGAGAAGACGCAATTCGTCTCCGACATCACCCACCACACGATGGTGCACGAGCAGATCGCGACGTTCTTCCGCGGCTTCCGGCGCGATGCGCACCCGATGGCGGTGTTGTGCGGCGTGGTCGGCGCCTTGTCGGCCTTCTACCACGACTCGACCGACATCAACGACCCCTACCAGCGCATGGTCGCCTCGCACCGGCTGATCGCCAAATTGCCGACGATCGGCGCCATGGCTTACAAGTATACGATGGGCCAGCCTTTCATCTATCCGAAGAATGCACTCGGCTATGCCGAAAATTTCCTGCACATGACCTTTGCCGTGCCATGCGAAGACTACAAGGTCAATCCGGTCCTGGCGAAGGCAATGGATCGCATCTTCATTCTGCACGCCGATCACGAGCAGAATGCATCGACCGCGACGGTGCGCAATGCCGGGTCGTCGGGCGCCAACCCGTTCGCCTGCATCGCCGCCGGGATCGCCTCGTTGTGGGGCCCGGCGCATGGCGGCGCCAACGAAGCGGTATTGAAGATGCTGGCCAAGATCGGCGGCAAAGCCGGCATCAAGGACTTCATCAGCCAGGTCAAAGACAAGCACAATCACGAGATTCTGTTCGGCTTCGGGCACCGCGTCTACAAGAACTACGACCCCCGCGCCCATGTATTGCGCGACAGCTGCCACGACGTGCTCGACGAGCTCGGCATCAAGGACGATCCGCTCTTGGACCTGGCGATGGAGCTGGAGAAGATTGCGCTCAACGACGATTACTTCATCAGCCGCAAGCTGTACCCGAACGTCGATTTCTATTCGGGCATCATCCTGAAGGCGATGGGCTTCCCAACTTCGATGTTCACGGTGCTGTTCGCGATCGCCCGCACCGTCGGCTGGATCGCGCAATGGACCGAGATGCTGGAGGACGCCGACGCCAAGCTGATGCGGCCGCGCCAGCTGTTCACCGGCGCCGGCGAGCGCCACTACGTGCCGGTCGAACAGCGGCGCTGACGCACGCCTACCGCGTCGGCACCGGCGGGTCGCCGCGGTAATCATAGAAGCCGCGTCCGGTCTTGCGGCCGAGCCAGCCGGCTTCGACGTATTTGACGAGCAGCGGGCAGGGCCGGTACTTGCTGTCGGCCAGCCCCTCGTAGAGCACCTGCATGATCGCCAGGCAGGTGTCGAGGCCGATGAAGTCGGCAAGTTCAAAGGGCCCCATCTTGTGGTTGGCGCCGAGCTTCATCGCCGTATCGATCGCCGCCACCGAGCCGACGCCTTCGTAGAGCGTATAGACCGCCTCGTTGATCATCGGCAGCAGGATGCGGTTGACGATGAAAGCCGGAAAATCCTCGGCCGCAACCGGCGTCTTGCCGAGCTTCAGCGCGAGGTCGCGGGTTGCCGCGAAGGTCGCTTCGTCGGTCGCGATGCCGCGGATCAGTTCGATGAGGCTCATCACCGGCACCGGGTTCATGAAATGCATGCCGATGAACCTGCCCGGGCGACCCGTTGCCGCGGCCAGCCGGGTGATCGAGATCGACGAGGTGTTGCTGGCGATCAACGCCTCCGGCTTCAGCGCCGGCACCAGCTTCTCGAAGATCGCGCGCTTGACCGCCTCGTTCTCCGTGGCCGCCTCGATCACCATGTCGCAATCGCCGAACATCGCGTAATCGGGCGCGGTGGCGATACGCGCGAGCGCCGCCGCCTTGTCCTCTTCGCCGATGCGGCCGCGCGCCACCTGCCGCCCCAGATTGGCGTCGATGATGTCGCGGGCCTTGGCGAGCGCTTCGGCATTGATGTCGGTCAGCACTACATTGTATCCGGCGAGGGCGCAGACATGGGCGATGCCGCGGCCCATCTGGCCGGCGCCGATAACGCCGATATGGCGGATCGGCGGCACCGCAGCGGCCTCGCTCACGGCTTCTGCTTTCCGAGCTCCTCGTCGAGCTCCGGCACGATCTTGAACAAATCGCCGACGATGCCGTAATCGGCGATCTGGAAGATCGGCGCCTCGTCATCCTTGTTGATCGCGACGATGACCTTCGAATCCTTCATGCCGGCGAGATGCTGAATGGCGCCCGAGATGCCGACGGCGATGTAGAGCTCCGGCGCGACGATCTTGCCGGTCTGGCCGACCTGGTAGTCGTTCGGCACAAACCCGGCATCGACCGCGGCGCGCGAGGCGCCGACCGCGGCGCCGAGCCTGTCGGCGACCTTTTCCAAGAGGTGGAAATTATCGCCCGACTGCATGCCGCGACCGCCCGAGACGATGACCCGGGCGCTGGTCAATTCCGGCCGCTCGGATTTCGACAATTCGGCGCGGGCGAACTCGGAGAGCCCGGCCGACCCGGTGGCCGCGATGGCGTCGACCGGCGCGTTGCCGCCCTCCGCCGCGGCCGGGCCGAACGCGGTGCCGCGCACCGTGATGATCTTGATGGCATCGCGCGACTGCACGGTCGCCAGCGCGTTGCCGGCATAGATCGGCCGCACGAAGGTGTCGGCCGAGACGACGGCGCTGATGTCGGAAATCTGCATGACATCGAGGAGCGCGGCGACCCGCGGCATCAAATTCTTGCCGAACGTCGTCGCGGTCGCCAGCACGTGGCTGTAGCCTCCGGCCAGCTTGACGAGGAGCGGCGCCCAATTCTCGGCGAGGCCGTGATCGTAGGCGGCATCGTCGGCCAGCAGCACCTTCGCGACGCCGGCGATCTGCGCGGCAGCTTCGGCCGCGGCATGGCAATCCGTGCCGGCGACCAGAATATGCACGTCGCTCCCGGCCACTTTTGCGATCTCGCCGGCGGCGGTGACGGCGTGCAAGGTCGCGGCCTTGACCGCCTTTCCGTCATGTTCGGCAACGACGAGAACCGACATCAGATCACCCGCGCTTCGTTCTTCAATTTATCGACCAGTTCGGCGACCGAGCCGACCTTGACCCCGCCCTGGCGCTTCTGCGGCTCCTCGACCTTGAGGGTGATCAGGCGCGGCGTGACGTCGACCCCCAGCTCCTCCGGGGTCACCGGCACAATCGGCTTTTTCTTCGCCTTCATGATGTTGGGCAATGAGGCATAGCGCGGCTCGTTGAGCCGCAGGTCGGTGGTGACGACGATCGGCAGTTTGAAGGCGATCGTCTCGAGCCCGCCATCGACCTCGCGGGTCACCTCGGCCTTGTCGCCGCTGATCGTGACCTTCGAGGCGAAGGTCGCCTGCGGCCAGCCCAAGAGGGCGGCGAGCATCTGCCCGGTCTGGTTGCAATCGTCGTCGATCGCCTGCTTGCCGATGATGACGATCTCGGGGCCTTCCCTGTCGATCACCGCCTTCAGCAATTTGGCGACCGCGAGCGGCTGCAATTCGACATCGGTCAGCACCAGGACGCCGCGATCGGCACCCATCGCGAGGCCGGTGCGGATCGTCTCCTGGCATTGCTGGATGCCGGCGGAGACGACGATCACCTCCTCGACGGTGCCGGCTTCGCGCAGGCGCAGCGCCTCCTCGATGGCGATCTCGTCGAACGGGTTCATCGACATCTTGACGTTGGCGGTCTCGACCCCGGTGTGGTCCGCCTTGACCCGCACCTTGACGTTGTAGTCGACGACCCGTTTGACCGCGACCAGCGCTTTCATCTCGTCCTCGCTAGAACCGGCGGGAAGATGCGGGCGGAATAGTCTACGCGCCCCCGGAAGGCAAGAGGCCGGCACGATCAAGTCGTCACTCCGGGACGGCGCGCAGCGCCGGACCCGGAGCCTATGAACACGGGCGCTGCGGGGTGCGCTCTCCGGATTGTGGCCAGTCCGTCGGAGCTGGTGTGCATGGGTTCCGGGTTCGCGACTGCGTCGCGCCCCGGAATGACCCGAGGTGATGATCTACAGCCGGTCCTGGTGCTCGACGATCTTCCAGAACGTGTTCTTGTGGACGATCTTGCCGTCCGTGTCGAAGCGGTAGATGTCGCAGCCCTGGTAGTTGAGGTCCTCGCCGCCCCTGCCCTTGCCGCGCACCGTCCACAGCGAGATCGCGCGATCGGGCGGCGCCAGGATGTATTCCTCGTTCTCCCAGCGCATGTCGGGGATCTGGCGGAAGCGGTCGGCGAGCGCCTTCGTGATCGCCGCCCTGCCCCGCAAGGTGCGGCCGACCGATTCGGGCCCGCGCGCCAGGCAGAAGACGCCGTCCTCGACAAAGCAATCGACGATCCGTTCGACATCGCGGCTGTTGAACGCCGCCGAAATCGCCCGCATCCGTTCAAGCGTCAC
>DATLTH010000617.1:0-9713 GCA_035533695.1 Allostellaceae bacterium
TCACCCGCTTTAATCCATAATCGATTGTCGGTGCGATCGCTCGCAGAAACGGCACGGTTGACGAGGCACGGCTGGTGCGCATCCTGGTGACCGGGGCGGGCGGTTTTATCGGACGCACCCTCTGCCCCCAACTGGCGGCGCGCGGCCACCAGGTGATCGCCGGGCTGCGCGGCCGGCCGACGGCGCAACGATCGCCAATCGCCGGCGCCGAATCGCGGGTCCTTGGCGACATCGCTCCGGGCCGCGACTGGGCTCCCGATCTGCGCGGGGTCGATGCCGTCGTCCATCTGGCCCAGCGCGCCCATCGCCGCGCCGCCCCGGACATTCTTGCCGCCGAGCCCGAGGCCGCGGCATCTCTCGCCCGCAGCGCCGCGCGCGCCGGCGTCCGCCGGTTTCTCTACATCAGCTCGATCAAGGCGATGGGGGAGGCCACGCCGGGCGAGCGGCAATTCCGCGCCGATGATCCGCCGCGGCCCGAAGACGCCTACGGCCGGGCCAAACTTGCCACCGAGCAGGCGTTGCAGGAAGTCGCGGCAGAGAGCGGGCTCGAGCTCGTCATCCTGCGCCCGCCGCTCGTCTACGGTCCCGACGTAGACGGCAATTTCCGGGCCTTGGTGCGGCTCGCCGGCAGTTTTTTGCCCTTGCCGTTCGCCGCGCTCGACAACCGCCGCAGCCTGATTTTCGTCGACAATCTCGCCGATCTCGCGGCAACGGCGCTGCAGCATACCGCCGCCCCCGGACGTGTGTTGCTTGCCGCGGACGGCGTTGCCTTGTCGGTGCCGGCGCTGATTCGCATCCTGGCGCGGGGGCAGGGCCGCACGCCGCTTCTGTTCGCGGTGCCCGGGGCGGTGTTCGGCGCGCTGCGCCGGTTGCCCTTGCTGGGCCCGCCCGTCTCCCGGTTGACCCTGTCGCTGCAGATCGACGACCGGGCGACCCGCGCGCTCCTCGGCTGGGCGCCGCCGGTCGAAGCGGAAGCGGCGCTGGTGGCGAGCGCCCGCGCGCTTGCCGCGCGCTGATCGGCGAGGCTGATCTGTCATCGCCGCGCTCGAAGCACTATATCGCGCCTGCTGGCGCGATATTGCGCAAAGGAACATGCCCGTGCCGAGTTTTGACATCGTTTCCCGGCTCGATCTTGCCGAAGTCGACAATGCGATCGCCGCGATCAATCGCGAAATCGCCACCCGTTTCGATTTCAAGGGCAGCAAGTGCACGGTCGAGCGCAAGGAGGGCGAGATCGTCGTCGTCGCCGATGACGAACTGAAGCTGAAACAGCTGCACGAGCTGTTGAAGGTCCACCTGACCCGGCGCAAGGTCGAACCCGGTGCGCTCGACTACAAGACCCCGGAGAAAGCCGCCGGCAACACGCTGCGCCAGACGATCGTGTTGCGCCAGGGGATCGACGCCGCGCTGGCCCGGCAATTGGTGCGCGAGGTCAAGGACAGCAAGCTCAAGGTGCAGGCGGCCGTGCAGGGCGGCGAATTGCGCATCACCGGCAAGAAGCGCGACGATCTGCAGGCCGCGATCACGCTGGTGCGCGCTCTGAAAATCGAGCAGCCGCTGCAATGCGTGAATTTTCGCGAATAGCCCGGCGCGGGCGCGCGCCGTCCTCGGCGCTTGACGCGCTTGATCGGACCGGCATCAGCGGCTATCTAGGCACCTGCCGAGGCGCCGAACAATTGCGTCCCCTTCGTCTAGAGGCCCAGGACACCGCCCTCTCACGGCGGCAACACCGGTTCGAATCCGGTAGGGGACGCCAAACATTTCAGCGACTTATGGCGTAGCCGCGGCCGGAAATCGCAGACGTACGGAAAAAATACGCAACGGGCGTCACCGGACGGCTGTGGAACGGCGCGGACAAACCACCCCGGCGATACTCTGCGGCTCTGCCCTTGCCCGGCGAGCTCGGTCTGCGCTGCGCGCCGGCGCATTCCAGGCCGCTTCCCTTCTGGGAAAGCGCGGGCCGGCGGGAGCGGACCTCAAAATTTATACGCCCCCCTTCCGAACCGCGGCCGGTTTTCAGGATTTCGGGCTGGCCTTCTTCGACGCGAGCTTGGCGTTCTCCGCTGCGAGCTGTTCGAGGAGCCGTTCAAGCTGGCCGCCCCGTCGCGCCTGGAATTCGCCCTCCGCCACGCGCACCCCGAGACGCGCCATCCATCCCGCGGTTTCGCCGACGAGGCGCCTTTCCTTGAGATCGGCGCTGGCGTCGAGCAAGAGAGTCTTCATGGTGCCACGTCCTCCTGATTTTTTCCTTAGGCGCTTTGGCCATCACAGTGACCTGAGACAGGCACCGAAGCGCTCGCGGATGCGCATGCGCTCATGCCGGAACTTCTACAGCACGGACCGCGATCATTTCGTCAATTCTCACGCCAGCTGGGTGCCACGCGCCCTGCTGAACCCGGCGTCGCGCGCGGCACGCTCCCACTTGCCCGTTTCCCCCCATTGGTTGAAGCGCGGTTCCTTCTTGTTGCGGCAGCGAGGGGGGTCGTGCAGCAGAAGCCGGGCGAGGGTCCGCCCGGTGATGGGTGTCCGGGCCGCTTCATCGAGTATTTGTCGGAATTGGCCGAGATCGGCGACGGTTTCGGCGGTCGCCGGTTCGGCGATGCCACAGCCGGCATACCAAGCGGCGAACCCGCGTATTGCCTGTGAAAGCTGTGCGAGGACGCCGAGGTCGAGCGTGGCGGCGACCGCGCGCGCGGTCCGCTTTTTCCTGAGGAAGGCGGCGGTAGCGCTGATAAGTTTGACAGCGCCATCCGATGCGACCGCGATAAGCTCGGCGAAGAAATCGTCTTCGCCGCCGGGAGCCTCGATGCGGGGAATTCGGCCAAGGCCGGCGTCATCGCCCTCGCGCCCGAACCGGGCCGACAGCCAGGCCTGCATGAGTTCCTGATAAGCGAGATCGGCCGCCGCCGGATCGATGATCGTGGCACCCGGGTCGATGCCCGCCTCGATCGGGTAGGGGTGGATCAGTTGCTGGCAAAAGCCGTGGATCGTTGTGCAAGTAATTTCGTCAAGGACTGCCTTGGCCCTGGTGATCGCAGCGGCCTGGCCGGCAGAAAGCCCGGACGGCAGAGCAAGTTGCAATTCGCGTGGGACGGTGCCGGCGGCAAGGGCGGCGACAAATCGTTCGATGCGCTCGAGCAGTTCCGCGGCGGCCGCCTCGGTAAAGGTGATGGCGACGACCTCGCGGGACCGGATGCCGTGCGTCAGCATCAGCGCCACCCGGCCGGCCAGCAGGGCGGTCTTGCCGCTGCCCGCGCCCGCCTCAACGAGCAGGGTCGTGGTGTAATCACTGAGGGCGCGCAGGCGAGAGGCGGCGTCGGGGAGGGGGAGTGACTGCCGGGTGTCGGGCATCACTCGAGCTCCCACAGCGGCGCCAGATCGGCAAGGCGGGCGGCGATCAGCGGGGCTTTCAGGGCGAAATAGGTGTCCTTGGCCCCGCCCGGCAGCGCAAACACGAGATCGTTGTAGATATCGGCTGCGCCGGCTCCCGGGAGGAGGGCACCGGCGGCGGCGAGACGCGCCGCGGCGGCGATAAAGCCGGCGAGTTTGGGAAGCAGAGCGTCCGCGTCGGCGAGCGGATAAAGGCCGGCACCGGCCGCTTTGGGGTAGAAGAGACGAGTGTCGACGCTGCCGATGTTTGGCAGCAGGGAACGGACGGCGAAAGCGTAGAGACAGCGCTGGAGTTCGGCACCGCCTTTGAGCACCGGCTCTTGATTACCGCCAGGCGGCTTGCTGGATTTGTAATCCGTGACGCGGGCCGCTTCGCTGTTCGCGGCAAGGTCGAGGCGGTCGATGCTCCCGGCAACCTCCATACCGGTTCCCGGTACGACAACGGGAACGAGCGGGTCCCAGGGGAGTTGCACCCGTTCTTCGGGTGTAAGAGCCCCGGCGCGGTAACCATCGGCGCGAAGGCGGTGAGCCATGGGCGCAACGTGACCTTCCAACTGCCCGAGGTCGCGGTGTCGCGACAGCTGTTCACCGCAATCATGTCACGTCACTCATCGCCGGGCTGCGGACCGCACCGATCACAATCTGACGGTAGCTGATCGGCGGCGGAAATCGCGTATTAAGGCGCGCGAGGTATGCCGCAAGCACCCGTCGCTTAAGGTTCTGTACTCACAAAGGGGATTCCCATTTGCGGGTATCTGTGATTCAAGCTTCCAAACTGTGGAGGCTTGATGATGGCGCGGTTCGATCTGAGCGATCAGGAATGGGCGGTGATCTCGCCGCCGCTGCCGAACAAGCCGCGCGGCGTGCCGCGCCAGGACGATCGCCGGGTGCTGAACGGGATCTTCTGGACCCTTCGCACCGGCTCGCCGTGGCGCGACCTGCCGGAGCGCTACGGCCCCTACACGACGATCCTGGCCCCCTTTTTTCCGCCGGCGGCGTGCTGATGGGCGCGGACAATCGAGGAGTCGATCAGATGCAGGGAATCTGGCGAGCGCTCGGCCAAATTCTCGAAAACGCGCAGCCAGACGCCGGCCTTGGCCCAGCGATTGTAGCGGTTTTACGATCTCCAACGCTATCGACAACGCAACCTGGTCGAACGCTTCTTCAACAAGCTCAAGCACCTGCGCCGGGTCGCCACGCGTTACGACAAGCTCGCCAGAAACTTCCTCGCAGCCGTCGCTCTTGCCTCGATCCGCATTACCATCAGACATTATGAGTCCACGACCTAAAGCAGAGATTCGCGGGTTGCTCCACATGAATGCCCATCGCCGTCATTGCGAGGAGCGCAGCGACGAAGCCATCCCGGGCCGGGAGTCCGCGGCGCGTCGGGATTGCTTCGCTTCGCTCGCAATGACGGCTGTGTGTGGCGACCAGGAGAATCCTGCTTAGTGCGGCGTATTCCTCATCGGAAAGCCGTCGCTCGCGCTTTTGATCGGCGAACCGCTGCACGCCATGCGCGGGGTTATCGGCGCGCATGCGGTGGCGCACCGCATAGGTGAAGATCGCGCCCAGCAGCCCGACCGAGCGGGTTGCCGCCGTGCGCCCGCCTGTGACGCGCGCCAGCCCGCGCTTTTTCGCGGTCCTCGTCCTGGCCGCGGTCTTGCCGGCGGCAATATCGTGCATGAAGCACTCGACATCGGTTCGGTCAACCGCGGCAACCGCCAAGCGGCCGAGAAGCGGCTTGATGTGCCGCTCGATCCGCCCCACGTCGATTGCGAGCGTGCTGGCCTTCTTCGTTTGCCCGCGGCTCGTCACGAGCCGGCCCGCGAACGCATCGGCAAGATAGGCGTCGCACAACTCGGCGACGGTTGTTGCTTCGCGGGTTTGGCGCTTGTCGGCGGCCGGGTCCACCCCCTTGACGATTTCGCCCAGCAGTCGCACCGCCTCGGTGCGCGCCGTCTCGGGTGTCCAGGGCGAACCATGCCGGCCGATCGTGTAGCGGCGCTTGCGGCCATTCACCCGATACATCAGCACGTAGCGGACGTGCTCGCCCGCTTGGCGGCGCGCGCCAAAGCCAGCGACCGCGCTATCCCACATTTCCTCGCCTGGCCCGAGCGCCCGCACCTCGCGCAGCCCGATCTTCTTTCTGTCCGCCATGCCACGCTCCCGCTTGGTACCTCGTCGGCACCCGAGGTACCGACAAGGTGCCAGCGACCAGCAAGACCGCGCAAGCATGAACAAACGCTCGCAATCAATATTTCGGCTAATTTACTCAGGGTTTAGGTGACTCAGCAAATCGGCGCAACCCGCAGCAAGCGTGCAGACTTACCTTGCCAAGGTTGGGGTCGTGGGTTCGAATCCCATCGCCCGCTCCAACTTTCGATGATGCAAAAGGCCGCGCACAGCCGCGGCTTTTTGCTTGGCATAGAACTGTCGATAGAATTTGGGGTCGATCGTCGCCCACCTCTTGGCTCCGTCAGGCCTGACACGCGGTGTTTAAGCCACAATCATCCGCCAAACGCTCGTGGCTGGTCGCATAGCTGTTGGGAATCCCGCGCCGGCATGAATGCCGATGCCGAAGCCGATCGGCTGTTGCAACTCGTTTGCCAGGGCGCGTTTTGGTGCCGAATATGGCCATCATGCCGTCGCCGATGAATTGATTTGGTGTGCCGCCCGCCACTGTGATGGCGCTGCCGACTGCCTCAAAAAAACGGTTGAGGATGAATACGACGTCGTAAGGCAGCCGAGTTTCGACCAGTTGCGTCGAGGCGCGGATATCGACAAACAGGATCGCGACAAACCGCTCAGCCCCGCCTTCGGCGACATGAAGACGCTCCTCACCGCGCGCGGTCGCAGCGGGCGGCATCAGCGGCCAAACGCTGATATCGCTGGTCGGCCGATTGAAGCGGCCCTTTGTCGATCATACCATCGTGATTTGCGTCAGGTCCTGGAACCAGCTTTGAGCCGGATGAAACCCGCGCACGCTGGCCGACAGCGCTCGCGGATTGAGGTCGTGCACAATGAACAGCCAGGGCGCCTCGTCGACGATGATGCTGTGGGCATCGGCCAGCATCTTGGTCTGCTCGGCCTTGTCGGTTGTTGCTTGCGCGCCTTCCAGCAGCTTGTCGACGCGGGGATCGCTCCACTGCCCCCAGTTGAAGCCGTTCGGCGAATAGCTTTTGGAATCGTAATAGCGGAACATCGCCGCCGGATCGACCCAGCTGAGGCTGATGTTGATGCCCTGGTCGCCATGCGATGGCGGCGCGGTCGGCGTGCTGCGAATCGCGAGCAGCATCGTGTCCCATTCGACGACATCGAAGGTGATGTCGATACCCACCGCCTTGAAGTTGGTCTGCAGGTATTCGTTCATCGGGACCGGCACCATCTGACCCGACCCGGCGGTCGAGATCATGATCTTCGCGCTCACCGGTTTGTCCGGCCCATAGCCTGCCGCGGCCAGCAGCGACTTCGCCTTGGCCGGGTCATACGTGTAATGCTCGGTGGGCGCTCCGTAATACGGAGTACCCTTGGTGAAGAGGCCGTCGGCGGGAATGCCGGTATTGTTGATCAGCTTGCACAAATTCACGCGGTCGATAGCGTAGTTCATCGCCTGGCGCACCCGCACGTCATGGAACGGCGACTTCTCCGACACATCGAGGACATAGGGATAGGTGTGCGGATAGGGCCACAGGCTGATCTTGAACCCGGCGGCTTTGAGCGAGGGGATGGCATCGGGCGCGGGCACCTCGATCCAATCGACCTGGCCCGAGCGCAGCGCAGCGACCCGCGTCGTCGGCTCCGGCATCGGGATCAGCACGAGACCGTCGAGCTTCGGCACGCGATTCTTGTCCCAATAGTCTTCGTTGCGCGCCATCTCGACCGACTGGCCCATCGTCACCTTGGTGATCTTGAACGGCCCGGTGCCCGACGGCGCCTTGGCGAATGCCGCCCAGCTCTTGCCGACCTTTTCCCACTGCGCCGGGCTCGCCATCAGGATGCGGGTCAGCAGGTTCGGCAGGAACGTAAACGGATATTTCGTCGTGATGACGACCGTCTTGTCGTCGGCCTTTTCGAACGTATCGATCATGTAGACGGCGCCGCGCACGAACGGCGCGGCCGGCGCATCATATTGCGGCGACTTGTCGTCATAGATGCGGCGCAGGTTCCAGATGACCGCATCGGCGTCGAAGCCCGAGCCGTCATGGAATTTGACCCCCTGGCGCACGGTGCATACCAGCCGCTCGATCTTTGCCGGATCGTTATGCCATTCGGTAAAGAGGCCAGGCGCGATGTCTGCCGGCTTGTCCCGATGGTGCAGCAGATCCCAGTTCACCAGCGCGTCATAGGCGGTGTAGCCCATGAAGCGGTAACCCTCGAACCCGTTATTGGGGATGCCGGTTGGGGTGGGCACGTCGGCGGCGGTCATCGCGATGCGCAGCACCTGCGGGGTTGCGGCCGCGGCAGGAAGCATCGGAGCAGCCGCCACCCCGGCGGCGGCGGCAATAAAGTCACGTCTGGAGAGCATGTGGCGGCACCGGTGATGGGGGATACTCGCCCCAGCGGAGCAACTTCCATGCCATGGCAGCAAGACCGATTCGCCGTTCCGGCCCTGGCATGCATGTTGCGTGACGGCAGCAGGCCGCCTGGAGTCTCGATGTTTCAGTTCGCCGTCCGCCGGTTGCTGCTCGCCGTTCCGGTGCTGCTTGGCGTCTCGCTGGTCGTCTTCGGGCTGGTGCATCTCGCGCCCGGCAACCCGATCGATCTTCTTCTGCCGCCGGAAGCCTCGCCGCAGGTCGTTGCCCAGGTGAAGGCGGCTTTCGGCTTCGACAAGCCGCTTTATGTCCAGTACCTGCTATGGCTGCGCAACGCGCTGACCGGAAATTTCGGCGTCTCGATCTTTAATGCGCAGCCCGTCGTGGGCCAGCTCTTTACCGCTCTCGGCTACACATTCATCCTGGCGATCTGTGCCGCCACCGTCGGCTTCGGCCTCGGCGTCGGCCTCGGCCTCACCGCCGCGCTCCATCATGGCCGCTGGCCGGACAAGCTGTGCTCCGGCATCGCCACGACGGGCGTCAGCCTGCCGAATTACTGGGCCGCGATCGTGCTGGTGCTGTTTGCCGCGGTGCTGCACCCCTGGCTGCCGGCGCAGGGGATGGGACCGGACTCGCTGCCGCTCTACGACCGGCTGTCCTACCTCGTCCTGCCGGTCATCGCCCTGTCGCTCATCCCGATGGGGGTTATCGGCCGCTTTACCCGCGCCACCGCGCTGGAAGTCCTCAGCCAGGAGTTCGTATCCGCGCTGACGGCAAAGGGGCTGACCCGGGGTCGTGTCCTCCGGCACGTTTGCAAAAACGCCGCGCCGCCGGTGCTGGCGCTGATGGGGCTGCAAGCGGGCTATCTGATGGGCGGCTCGATCCTGGTCGAGACGGTGTTCAACTGGCCGGGTTCCGGTTACCTGCTCAATCTCGCGATTTTCCGCCGCGACATCCCGATCCTGCAGGCGACGGTGGTGGTTCTCGCCTTCTTTTTCGTCATCCTCAATCTCATGGTCGATGTCGCCCAGGCGGCGATCGATCCCCGACTGCGCCGCTGACGCGGGAGGCCGACCTGTCCGACTCGACCCTGAGCGCCGTCCTGCCGTCCGCCGCGGCGCCCGTCCGGGCGACGCCCGGCTACTGGCGCAATGTCGGCCATCGCCTCGCGCACGACCCGCTGACGATCGCCGTATCGCTGGTCCTGCTCGGCATCGTCTTCATCTCCCTCTTCGCCCCCCTGGTGAGCACCGGGCATCCCTATCAAGGCAGCATCCTGCACCGCCTGGCGCCGATCGGCGCGCCCGGTCATTGGCTCGGCACCGACGAGGGCGGGCGCGACCTGTGGACCCGGCTCTGCTATGGCGGACGGCTGTCGCTGCTTGCCGGGATCATTCCGGTGATCGGCGCCTTGTGCGTCGGCGGCAGTCTCGGTCTTCTCGCGGGTTATTCGGGCGGCATCATCAATGCGATCATCATGCGGGTGATGGACGTGTTCTACGCCTTCCCGTCGGTGCTCCTCGCGATCGCCATCTGCGGCGTCCTCGGCAACGGGTTCGGCAACGCGGTCCTGGCGCTCTCGATCGTCTTCGTGCCGCCGCTCACCCGCATCACCGAGACCGTGACGGCGCAGACGAGGCGGCTCGACTTCGTGGAAGCGGCGCGCGCGTCGGGCAGCACGGCCTTGCAGGTGATCCGGCATCACGTGCTGGCGAACGTAATCGGCCCGGTGCTCGTTTATGCGACGAGCCTCATCAGCCTATCGATCATCCTCGCGGCCGGGCTCAGCTT